>CAKZQX010000511.1 GCA_937141995.1 uncultured Chloroflexaceae bacterium
GTCAGCGGCGGGCTGGTTGAAACGGACGCGCTGCGACATTTTGACAACCAGGGGCAGACGATGATTGACGCGGTCAGGCAGCGCACCCCCGCCGGGCGCATGCTCGAACCCGATGATCTCGCCGAGGTTGTGGCCTTCCTCTGCTCACCCGCCGCCCGCATGATTCGCGGCCAGACGATAGTTGTCGATGGCGGCTATTCGCTGATGATGTAGCCCTGGCGTAGGCCGTAGGCCGTAGGCCGTAGTCTGTAGTCCGTAGTCCGAGCTGCGGGATACGGAGTGGTTCCGGGTGAAGTTCTCGCCAGTCGGCGGGCGGACGCGCTTGTGCGCGTCCCTACCGAAAAATTCACCCTGATAATTACGGGATACGGGATACCGACTACCGACTACCGACGACGGATTACGGGATACCGACGACGGACTACTCCTTCGGCAGATCCAGGTCGCTCAGGCGCACCGTTTTGCGCGTCCCGAATTTGATGGTCTTCTGGCCCTCGCTGCTCAGTTTGCCGCTCTTTTCGAGATTCTCGACCTCCTGCTGCATGGTTTCGGCCAGTTCAACCTCGCCCTGGTTCAGCAGGCGGGTGACGGCACTCTTCAGCTTCTGTGTAGCATTGCCGACATCGCCCGTCTGTAGGTCTTGCAGGGCCCGCGTTTGCAGCTTGAAGGCGCTGATCTTCTCGACAATATTCATCACCGGCGGATTGACCTGGTTGAGTTGCGCCGGGTCGCCGGTAAAGGTCAGCAGCACATCGACGCGGGCCTTCTCCTGGGCCAGCCCAAGGGCCGGAATATCATAGACGGCCTCGGCCTGCCCCACGCGGTACTGCCCGGCCGGACGCGGGTCCACCAGCAGTTCAATCAGCAGCGTGCGGCCCTGACCCGTCTCCAGTTCGCCCAGCGGGACGCTGACATCCCGATCTGAAATGGGCCGATAGCCCAGGTTGTCAATCAGCGGGATCACCTGCCAGACGGCACGGGGAGTCACGCCCTGCACCAGCCGCAGGATCAGACTGGTATTGCGAACGACTGTGGCCTGCGCACGCTGTACGGTATTCTGGAAGTAGTCGGTAATCTTGTCCGGCTGCGCGATATAATCCGCCGTACCGCCGGAGCGATTCGCCATATCAATGAGCAGATCCTCGTTCCAATCGCTGCCGACGCCCAGCGCGGTAATCGGCACTCCCCGCTGCCCGGCATCCTCGGCGCGGAGCAGACACTC
The DNA here is from genome assembly GCA_937141995.1 of uncultured Chloroflexaceae bacterium. Taxonomy (GTDB): domain Bacteria; phylum Chloroflexota; class Chloroflexia; order Chloroflexales; family Chloroflexaceae; genus CAKZQX01. Next base: position 1,223 of record CAKZQX010000511.1, read on the forward strand.
CTTCTCGTGCTCCGTCTGCCCGTCGGTCAGGAGCAGCATGCGTCGAATGCCCGTGTCGCCGACCTTCTCGATCTCGCGCAGGGCGCGCTCGACTGCCGGGGCAATGCGGGTGCCGCCGGCATCACGAATACGGCTGATCTTCGCTTGCAACTCAGGGCGGTTTTGCACCGAGGTTGATGGAATTAGCACCTCGGTGCGATGGTCAAAAATCACAATCGAAACCGTATCCTGCGCATCAAGCAGATCCAGCGCGGTGGTGGCGGCTCGCCGGACCCGATCAATCTTCTCGCCGCGCATTGAGCCGCTGCGGTCCAGCACAAAACTCACATTGACCGGCATACGCACCTGGGCCACCTGCTGAGTTGGCTGGATTTCCAGGAGCAGATAGGCCACCTGGGCAGTGTTGGTGGCGGCGACAAAGGGACGCGCAAGCGCTGCTCGCAGATCTACTTCACCGGCCATGAATGTCATCTCCTTTGTATACTTCTTCAGGTTGAGTTGGTCAGGAGTTACGCGGTCACTGACCCCGAAGGTCGTTCCGCCTCCGTCCAGGCGGAAGATTCCATTCTATTTCATAAATAATGTTGCACTGCGTGCAACATTATTTATGAAATAGAAAAAAGAGTACCATGCTGCCGCAGGCGAAACGTGCCGTTACCGGGATCAAACGTCCAGTTTGGGCACCGACCGCGTAAATCGTGTTGGTATTAATTTGGTCATGATATCGCAGGGAAGTTGCTCCGCCCTACGTTTGATTTACCTTGTTTTGTCTCATTAGCACTACGTTCGGCGCGGTGCGTGAGTTGCATCCCGCCATCCTGTAGTGTAGCACAGTCCCCGGAAATGTGAAACACTGTTGTTCTTTGTCTCACACGACAACACTATCTACATCGGTGTTCGCTTCGGCTTCGTGCGATACCAGCACTTTATCGATCCGCAGACCGTCCATATCAACAATCTCGAAGCGCCACTGCGCCCAGCGAATGTTATCCCCGACCTGGGGAATCTGGCCCGCCAGACTGAGGATAAACCCCGCCAGCGTATCAAAGTGAAACATATCTTCACCCGGCAGTGCTTCTAACTCCAGATGCTGCTTGAGGCGGTCAATCGGCAATGATCCATCGATCAACCATGAGCCGTCTTCGCGCTGAACGACGGCGGGTTCCTCGGCTTCATCTGTCTCGTCGGCGATCTCGCCAACAATTTCCTCCAGCACATCTTCCATTGTGGCAACGCCCTCAACCCCGCCATGCTCACCCACCACAACCGCGAAGTGACGGTGCTCCTTGCGAAAGGTTGCCAGCAGTGCCGCCGCCCGACTACTCTCTGGGACAAAGAGCGGTGGATACATTATGCTGCGTATCGGCCCATCTTCACCCTCGCTCCAGTAGAGACGCAGCATATCGCGCACATGCACCATCCCGATCACATGGTCCAGATCCTCTTCATACACCGGAAAACGGGAATAGCCACTCTCGATCACCTCGCCGAGAATGTCACCCAGGCGGGTCTGCGCTTCAAAGGCATGAACATCCACGCGGGGCGTCTGAATGTGATGAACCGCACGGTCACTAAACTTGAAGATGCGCTCGATCAACTGCTGTTCCTGCGGCTCAACCGAGCCGCCCATCGTACCCTGCCGCACAAGGTGCCGGATATCCTCCTCGGTGACAACTTCCGGCGGCATATTGCGGCGGCCCAGCAGCGCCAGAATACCCTCGGTTGACCAGGTCAGCAGTGCAACAATGGGCCGGTTGATCTGCGCCAGGACGCGCATTGGCTCCGCCATGCCGATGGCAATTGCCTCCGCGCTCTGGAGGGCCAGGCGTTTCGGGACCAGTTCGCCCAGCACCAGGGACAGATAGGTGATACTGACCACAACCAGCACAAAGGCAATCGTTCCGGCATAGGGGCCAACCAGGGGCAGCGGCTCCAGGAGCGTCTGCACCGGGGCGGCCAGGTTTGCGCCGCCAAATGCACCCGCCAGCACACCGATCAGCGTAATGCCGACCTGCACCGTCGAGAGAAAGCG
>CAKZQX010000512.1 GCA_937141995.1 uncultured Chloroflexaceae bacterium
CGACGCGGCCCTCGGCGCGGCCCTGCTGGAAACCTTGCTCAATTCCCTTCTGTATTCCCATCCGCTCAACACTGGTAATGTATGGCATCTTCTGCATCTCCAACCTACCCGTTAAAACGTTAAAACGTTGGAACGTTCTAAGAGACTGTCTGAAAAGATGATTCGCGTCGGTCCCACGGCATGCGGGGTGCCCTGCGACACCGGACAGCGCCCCAGGAGTCCCGGCTTCAGCCGGTTCCGGCCACACCCCGGCTGAAGCCGGGATTCCCGCTCCGGGGCCGTAGCCCATGACCAAAGCCTTTTCAGACAGTCTCCAAACTCCAGGTAGACGAGTCGGCACTGACCGGCGAGTCGGTGCCAGTGAGCAAACAGACCGAGCCGGTGGAAGGCGAGGTGCCGCTGGCCGAGCAGCGCAACATGGTGTTCAAAGGTACGGCAGTGACGCGCGGCTCCGGGGCGGGGGTGGTCGTCGCCACCGGCATGGATACCGAGTTGGGCCGGATCTCTGAGTTAGTAGAGGAAGCCGAGACTGAGGCCACCCCGCTGGAGAAACGCCTCGACGCGCTGGGGCAGCGCCTGATCTGGCTGACGCTGGCGGTGGTAGTGCTGGTGGCGATCTCCGGCATTATCGTAGGCAGAGATATCTTCCTGATGGTGCGGATTGCGATTGCGCTGGCGGTTGCCGCCGTGCCGGAAGGTCTACCGATTGTGGCGACGGTGGCGCTGGCGCGGGGAACATGGCGCATGGCGCAACGCAACGCCCTGGTTAATCAGCTCTCCGCCGTCGAAACTCTGGGCGCAACCAGCGTGATCTGTACCGACAAAACCGGCACGCTGACCGAGAACCAGATGACCGTCACCCGCCTGGAGAGGAGGTCAAACCGGCGGTGCAACCGGCTTCCGGCCGCGTGCCAGACCCGCAAGCTGGTTTCACCTGCGGCAGCATGGCATGTAATCTTTCTTTTTCACAAAACATTTGCACACCGTGCAAATGTTTTGTGAAAAAGAAAAGAATCTTCCGCCCTCTCGGAGGCGAGATTTCCTTCCGGGTCAGTGACCGCGTAACTTGTGCCAACGAGTAATGCCCTGCCGAAATAGATTGTACCGCGTAACTCTGGTCAAGGTGTGGTATACTTCGTATACAACGTCTTTTGCCAGTTCACTTCCCCTGACTATCCGTTCGAGCATTATGCTCGCTCCAATTCGCCTGGCGCATGGGGCAACTCACGCGGTTTGCGATACACAAGACCATTTGCCGCGCGTTGTCTGGTTTGTCTGCGTTCGTTAATCTCAGCGATGGCGTATGTGTACAATTGCACAGGTGCTATGCAGACAAGAGCGGGAAAGGCCGCGCACGCTGTGCCGTCCGGCAACGACGTGATCGATTGAGAGTCGTGCTGACCATTGAGATGTGACAAAGAATAGAGCAAACATAAGGGGGCTTCATGAAAGAACGGCAGACACGGATCGTGCGCAAGGGACGTATTTATAACTTTCGTATTGCCGATGTAGAATATCGGGCGTTCATCTGGAGTATGGGCAGCCAGTTCTGTGGACGGGTCGAGGATCAACCACAGGTACCCCAGATACGGGCTCGCACCGCGCTGGCAGTGCGGGATATGTTGTGCGATTGGCTGACAAAATCCCAGACAAGCTAATTATTGTTTACAATAACGTATGAACCGAGAGGATTTTTGATGCGCAAACAAGTTATTCATCCGGAAGGAGCCGGACCGGATCGGGACACAACTGCCTGGCTCGATCTGGAGCAACTGGCTTCGGCGGAGATCTCCTCGGAAGAGGCTGCGCACCCGATTGAAGCCGCGCTGAACCCGAAGCAGACCGGCGGTTGGCGTGCGGCGACTTCCGGTTCGCAGACCATCCGGCTGCGCTTTGATCAACCGCAGCCGCTGCAGCGTATTCATCTGGCCTTCCGCGAGGAGGAGCAACCGCGCACGCAGGAGTTTGTGCTGCGCTGGTCCCCGGACGCTGGGCAGTCTTACCAGGAGCTCGTGCGGCAGCAGTATACCTTTAGCCCGCCCGGCACCAGCGAAGAAGTTGAGGAATACCAGGTCAACCTGGCCGGGGTAACGGTCCTGGAACTGCAACTGATTCCCGACATCAGCGGTGGTTCGGCCCATGCGACGCTGGCAGCGCTGTACCTGGCGTAACGTATTCGCGCGGCCCGGTCAGGGTATTTGTTTAGACGTAACTGTACCTATGCTTACGAAGCTACATTCTATGAGTGCGCATCTCGTGGCGCGCTCACCATATCCGCTTGCACTTCAGAGTATTGTTGCCCTGGTGCTGATCGCTACGCCGTTGAATGCACTGTTCACGTGCAGCAGGAGCGACGCGCATCAACTCTGGCTGCTCTGCGGGATTATGCTGCTGCATCTGCTGATCTGTCTGACTGTGCCGATCCATCGGTTGCGCGCCTGGCAGCAACTGACAGTGATGATCGGTCAGTGCGGGCTGGTTGCCCTGGCCTACACTGCGCTGCCGGTGCCGATGCTGACCTATGTTCTGTTGGCAATAGTGCTTCAGGCGGTGTATCTTTTTCGCCCCTGGATCTGGATTCCCTTTGCCTGCCTGATCTGGCTGGGCTGGAGCGGTACGCTGATTGTGGTATCCACAAACCTGCTGGACTGGGTGCAGCGGAACCTGACGCTGGCATTCCCCGCGACCTGTATCCTGATTGCCGCGGTTCTATATGCGCGCCAACATCACCGGCGCACCCAGGTGCAGCAACTGACCGATCAGATGCAGCAGCACTACGATACGCTGCGGTTGCACCTGCGCGAGGCGCAACAGCGCGCGGTTGTTGAGGAGCGCCACCGGCTCATCCAGACGGTCAGCAGCGATATCTCAATGGCCCTGGCAAATACGGAACAGGCTGTTGTCGCCGCGATTAGCCAGGCACAGACGAATATTATCCGGTGCCAATCCAGCATGACTCAGACCCGCCAGGCTGCGAGTGTTGCTATTGACCGCCTGCGGGGGGCCGTTGCCACCCTGCGCGGAAGTGGCGGCCGGCCGGAGTGGGTCGCCGCTACTGCCGGTGGCTCTGCGCCGGTTGCGGTACAATCCGTTGACGATATTCTGACCACGCGCGGGCGCAAAATACTGACCTGGACTCTTCCGGTTGTCTTTGTTGCGCTGGCCCTGCCGCAGGCGCTGTTGCAGCAGCCACCGGCACCGGCATTGATCGGCAGGCTGCTCCTGTTCTGTGGCATGCTTGTGGTTGCCTACATTCTTACGCAGTACCTTCGGCATCCCCTGATGGTACAGGTGGGTCTCGCCAGCCAGGTTACAATCATCCTGACACTGGTCATCGTCACCCAGACGATGCCCCTGCTGCTGGGTGTGCTGCTGGTCATGTGGCAGATCGCTCTCCGTCTCTCACTCTTCCAGATTCTGACCAGTTTGTTTGGGGTTCATATGAGCATGGGCCTCCTGCTGACGCGGATATTGCCACTGACGGCAGATTATGGTACCCATTTGCTGGCAGCCGGGGTAGCATGCGCGGCGGTGGTCGGGCTGGTGGGGATGGCTCGCCGCCAGGTATGCCGCCGGCAGGCTGACGAAGCCCGGCTCGCGCGTCTGGCAGCCTTGACGGGTGAACTGGAACAGCAGGAAGCCGAGGTGCGCACCCTCGCGGTTGCCGCCGAGCGTACCCGTCTGGCGCGTGAGTTGCACGATGATCTGGGGTATCGCCTGGTACTGCTGAATGTGCAACTACAACTGGCGGAGGATCTGATTGCGGAAGACCTCGATGCGGCCCTGGAACAACTCATCACCACCCGCGAACAACTGGCGGTGGCCTGGTCGAGTGCGGTCGCCACGGTTGAGAACGAACTGCTGCTTGATGCCACATCGTTAGTACCCGCACTGCATGCGCTTATTCAGCCCTACCGCGCATGTGCTGTTCCACATATTACGCTGGAGATCAGCGGGTCACTGGCCCGGCTGCCGGTTGCGCTCGTCGGCACCATCTATCGCGCGGTCCAGGAAGGGCTGACGAATGCATACAAGTATGCCGATGCCGGCCGGATTGATATTCGGATCAGCGGTGCGCCCGCGCAGGTGCAGGTCAGTGTGCAAGATGATGGGCGCGGGGCGGTGTGCTCTGCGCATCAAATGTGGCGGAACGGGAACCGTTCCGGTCGGTTCGGGCTGGCTGGTCTGCGTGAGCGCGCGGCGCTGCTCGGTGGGTCGGTGCAGGCCGGTTCGTTGTCCGCAGGTGGGTTCGGTCTCGAACTGACTCTGCCGCTTGGGGAGAGGTAGTTGTGACGCAGAAGATCCGGGTGTTGATTGTCGATGATCAGGAACTGGTACGCACCGGCATTCAAATGTTGCTCAACCGCAAAGCGGATATCGAGGTGGTTGGCTGTGCCGGCGATGGCGCAGGTGCGTTGCGCCAGGTCGCCGCGCTTGACCCCGATGTGATCCTGATGGATATTCGCATGCCGGGTATTGACGGCGTGGAAGCCACGCAGCGCCTGACGGCCCAGGACAGCCGCGCGGCGGTGATCATCCTCACAACCTTTCACGACGATGAGAATATCTTTAATGGACTGGCGGCCGGAGCGCGGGGCTATCTGCTCAAGGATGTTGATCATCGGGCACTGGCCGAGGCCATACGGAAGGTTGCTGCCGGAAATGCGCTGCTCGATCCCCAGATCACGGCGCAAGTGCTCCAGGAGTTCAATCGCCGGGAGCGAACGGCCCCGCCGCTCTCCCCGCACTACGCCGAACGGCTGGCCCTGCTGACCGAACGTGAGCAGGCGATTCTACGACTGCTGGCCCACGGCAGCACGAATCAGGAGATTGGCGGACAGTTGACGATCAGTATTGGCACCGTTAAGAATCATATCAGCAGCATCTTGAGCAAACTTGATCTACGTGATCGTACCCAGGCGGCGCTGTGGGCCCAGCAGGCCGGCCTGCGCGCGGATTAACGCATCAACCAATCCCCTGTCTATGGTCATAGGTCGCACGACACATGCAACTGCCGAATCCGGCAGTTTTTTTATGTCTCCCGACTGGGCGTAACACACTTCCGCTCCTGTGCGCCTCCGCTCTATACTGGTAGTGTGGTGCTTGCAAAGGCACCTTGCAGACATCGATACATCCCTGAAGAGAAGAGAAGAGAAGAGAGAAGAAGGAAAGCACACAATGCGTTCAAAGAGTGATACACTGACGCCGCAACTGCACAACGGGGAATGGCGCACGGCCGTGGCGAAATACCAGCGCCCGGACCTGCGGCGTAGTCTCCGGCAGATTGCCAATACGTTTATTCCCTATTTCGCGCTATGGTACCTCATGTACCTCAGTCTGGACTATTCCTACTGGTTAACGCTGGGACTGGCACTGGTAGCGGGTGGGTTGCTGGTGCGGATTTTTATTATTTTCCATGACTGCTGTCATGGCTCATTTCTATCATCTCGCAAAGCCAATGAAATACTCGGCGTTATCGCCGGGGTTCTCACTTTTACTTCATACCATCAGTGGCGGCATAGCCATGCCATCCATCATGCCACCTCGGGCGACCTGGATCATCGCGGCGTTGGTGATGTATACACGATGACCGTTGACGAATATCGTAATGCATCACGCTTCCAGCAGGTGCGGTATCGCCTGTTTCGCCACCCGCTGGTCCTCCTGGGCCTGGGGCCGCTGTATACGTTCCTGGTAAAAAACCGCCTGTGCAGCAAGCATGATCGCCGGAAAGAACGGTACAGCGTCTATGGCACTAATCTGGCCTTGCTGGGGTTGCTGCTGCTTGGTACATGGATTATCGGCCTGCCGGAGTTTCTGATGATCCAACTGCCGGTGTTGCTGGTTGCCGCGACCGCCGGTGTCTGGCTCTTCTATGTGCAGCATCAGTTTGAAGATGCCTACTGGGAACATAATGAGTCATGGGATTTTGCGACCGCCTCTCTGCATGGCAGTTCCTACTTTAAACTGCCGCCGGTCTTGCAGTGGTTTAGTGGCAACATCGGGCTGCATCATATTCACCATCTGAGCCCCCGCATTCCGAACTACCATCTTCAGCAGTGTCACGACGAGACGCCGCTCTTCCAGGATGTCCATACGCTCACCCTCCGGTCGAGCCTGAAGACGCTCTCGTTCCACCTCTGGGATGCGGAGCAGGGCAAGATGATTAGCTTTCGGCAGCTTCATGCTACCGCGCCGCTGCGGACGGTTGTCCCGGAATAGGACCAGATTTACGGTATAGTGTGCGCAACCATGGCTTGTGCCGTTTGGTGGGGCGAATGATCGTTCGCCCCGCCATTTTTGCGCGCTCGGGTACACTTTGTGCTATATGGCTTTGTTTTCTATGCTCTATCTTTTCCGTCTGATCCCGTTTCTCTCCCACTTGGCAACGGTAATGTTCCACAAATATCCCTCCTTTGCACATCGACATGCCGGTCAAGATAGAGTACACTGAGAACAGAACTGAGGACAAACAAATTACTTGTGCGTGAAATTTTTAATTGTGGACAGGGGTGTCCCGCGAGCATATACAATGGCGTGTATCAACAACAGCAGGGAGTCAGGGACAGTGTTGTCCCGGCTCCCTTAACTCATTGTGGAGGAGTGTTTTAAAATACCCAACGAAGGAGTGAGAGGTATGCTTGTGAAGGAGAGCGTAGCGGGAGATGGGTATAAGATGCATGTGACGTTTGCCCTACCTGCATCAATCTGGGCCGATACGATCTATCTGGTGGGGGATTTCAATAACTGGAACACAAAGGAAACACCGCTGCAATTAGATGGCGATAACTGGAGTGTTACGCTGAAACTTGATACGAACCAGGTCTATCAATATCGTTACCTGGTCAATGATACGGAGTGGATGAGCGACTGGAATGTCGATGGTTCGGTTGAGCAGGCAGGTATTACAACCTCGATTGTGGTTACGCAGTTGCCTGCGGAGCGTTACCCGGTGCAACCACGCGATACGGATGTCATAGAACCCGCGCCACTGCGGTTGCCGTCGCCGCTATCACCGACCGCGCTGCCCCAGACCCGGACCTGGTAGTCAACGTTTCAACATGCGTCAGGCATCAGTCCTGCATATAAAAACCTCCCGCAGGTGTCCAGAGAGGCAGCCTGCGGGAGGTTCTGTTTGTTAGAGACTGTCTGATACCAATTTGCTGCCAAACCTGCAAGAAAACCACGAAGGCCACGAAGCGCGCGAAGGAATAAACCTGACTCATACACGCGATCACACCCGATGTGCCGCTGTTCACGTTCCTTCGTGTTCTTCGTGGTTGGTCTGAATGTTTGCAGTTTGGACGTCAAATTGGTATGAAGGGGTGATGTTCACGATTGATACCGAGACTGGCTTCCCCGATCTGGGGGTGATCGATGTCAAAGAGCGAGTGGCCGAAGTTGAGTAAACGTAGAAGTGAGCGAGTGTAGTATGTTTCTTGCCGGTGATATTGGTGGCACGACAACCACGCTGGCGGTGTATGATCCTGCGACGGGACCACGCGCGCCGCATGCCCAGGCGGATTTTCGCAGCGCCGACTATCCCGACCTGCCGACCATGATGCACGCGTTTTGCTCAGGGCGGGATCTGCCGATCGAGCGGGCCATCTTTGCCGTCGCCGGCCCGGTCATCGAGGGCCGGGTCGAGATGACCAACCTGCACTGGGTATTGGCAGAAGATGACCTGCAGGAAGCGTTACACCTGGACGGGGTAGAGATCATGAATGTTCTGGAGGCGCTGGCCTGCGCGGTGCCCTACCTTGAAGCAGAAGAAGTCGAAACGCTACACCCCGGTGAGCCGGCACCGACCGGGCCGATTGGCGTGATCGCGCCGGGCACCGGGCTGGGGCAGGCGTTCCTCGTCTGGGATGGCGAACGCCACCAGCCCTATCCTTCCGAGGGCGGGCATGCCGACTTTGCGCCCCGAAATGAGTGGGAGCGTCGATTGTTGCACTACCTCGAAGGATGCTTTGACCATGTCAGCTATGAGCACGTCTGCTCCGGGATGGGCCTGCCCAACATCTATGATTATCTCAAAGTGAGCGATTTCGCCGATGACCCCGACTGGCTGGCGGCGCAACTGGCCGAGGCCCGCGATCCCACCCCCGTGATCGTCAACGCTGCGCTGAACACCACCCGCGCCTGCCCGCTTTGCACCGCGACACTCAACGTCTTTGTCTCGATCCTCGGCGCGGAGGCGGACAATCTGGCCCTGAAGATCTTTGCGATGGGGGGCATTTACCTGGGGGGTGGCATGCCGCCCAAAATGCTACCTGCGCTGCGGCAGAAGCAATTTTTGCAGGCATTCCAGAACAAGGGCCGTCTGTCCGGTTTTATGGATCGGATACCGGTGCGCGTTATTCTGCATCCGGCAGCCGCCTTCCTGGGGATGGCATGCCGCGGACTGGGATTGTAGATTAAAGTCAAACGAGGTTATCAATGCGTGTTGGATTGGTA
>CAKZQX010000513.1 GCA_937141995.1 uncultured Chloroflexaceae bacterium
GTGGGCAGGTGTTGCTGCGCGGCCAACGTGACGGCTGGTATCAGGTGACGACGCCTGATGGCACTGAGGGCTGGATGTCGGCGCAAGTGCTGAATCTGCCGCCCCAGGCACCCACAACCGTGCCGACGGTCATCCCCTGAGTGCCCCTCTTCCAAGGTTGTATGCTTTCGGCTCCGCATGCCCCACCAATGATCTGACCGGGCGGGGGGGCTGTGATATAATGTGTACAATACATAAACCAAAAAGTATTTTCGCATGAAGTTCTGCAAATAGTACACCGATAACTGCGGATTATTTTTAGCCTTCAGCGTGGTCGCTATCAGTTCGCGTGAGCCTGGTAGCGCCTTTGGGTACCGCCTGAAGATGAGTGCATGCCGGCTACGCCATAGGACGACTTCCTGAGAATCTCTGGGCTATGGTCTTGGTAGCGCTCGATACCTAAGGATGTATGAACGAGCGTATAACGACCCATTTCCCTGAACAGCACCAGGAGAGTGTGCAGACGACATCAATGTATAATCGGAGCATCAGTACGCAACTACGCTGGTCATATTTGATCTCTTCAACGCTGCCCCTGCTGTTGGTGGGCATGCTGCTCATTATGCTCAGTTTTCGGGCTCAGCAGCGGGCTGTGTATGATGAACAGATCTCGCTGGCAACTCAGGCATCTAACAATATTGCGGCCTATATTACGGGACTTGAGCCCCAGATCCTCAGTTTTGGGCGGCGTGTGTTGAGCAATGACACCGATGATGTTCCGGCGGCACGGCTTGAGCAGACGGTGCAGGAGTTGTTTCGCAGAAACTGGCCGGATGTGCATGATCTGACGGTCGTCGATACAGAGGGTCAGGTATTGACTCACTTCTCGCGCGATCTGATCCTGCCCGGCGAGATGCGTGATCCCGGCGATGATCCGCTGGTGCAGGCCGCCTTACAGCAGGGGCGCGGTGGCTGGAGCGATATTACCTATACTATGGATGATCGCGCGGTGTTTACAATTGTGCTACCACTACGCACCCAGCAACCATCGCCCATCGATCAGACCGGCGTGAGTGGTGCAGTGCGGGCCACCGTGAGTGCTGCGCCCGTCCAACGCTTCTTACGTCCGGCGACGGACCAACCCCAGTTGGTGACCTATGTGGTTAATGGTCAGCACGAAATGATGCTCAGTGATAGCCGGCGTGATTGGCAGCCGCCGACCGGCCTTGATGCGCTCTTCAGTACCGAGAATGCCAGTGTGCTCTACCGGGGCGGGAATGGTCAGCAGGTTATTGGGGCGCGGGCGCGGGTGTTTCCCAGTGACTGGTGGGTCATTGTTGAGCAACCGTCCAGCGAAGCTTTTGCCACGTTACGGCGGAGCGTGGTGCTGCTGGCAACTCTGGTGACGGTGGTGGGCGTGCTGGCGCTGGCCCTGGGTCTGTTTCAGGCGCAGAAGATCCTGCGGCCGTTGCGCGCGTTGGGGGCCGGCGCACGGGCGTTTGGCGCAGGGCAACTGGACTATCGTATTGATGTTCATCGTCGGGATGAGATGGGCCAACTGGCGCAGACCTTCAACCAGATGGCGGCGCAATTGTCGTTGAGCCTGTCGGAGATCGAACGCCAGAATGAGCATTTGCGCAACGGCCTGATGCTGGCACGCGATATTCAGATAGGATTGTTGCCCACAACTCCGCCCTGGAACCAGCAGTCGCTGGCGGTGGAGGCTCGGTCTATTCCAGCCTATGAAGTTGGCGGTGATTTTTATACCTATCTGGCATTACCAAATGATCGCGCGGCTGTGGCCGTCGGCGACATCTCGGGCAAGGGGATTGCCGCCGCGCTGCTGATGGCGCTGACGAGTAGCGCGGTTGAGTCGCAGGCGCGTCATATCACCCGGCCCGCCGAGGTATTTCAGCTATTGAATCGACTGCTCAGTCCCCGGTTGAAATCAAATCGGATGAATGCCGCGCTGGTGTATGCGGTCTTTGATCTTCAGGCGCACACGATGACGGTTGCCAACGCCGGGATGATCGCGCCGCTGTTGATCTGCGGGAAAACGTGTGTAGACGATAAGACACGCAACTCCGTTTCAGTATGTGAGTTCGTGGAAGTTGGGGGATTTCCCATCGGTTCTCTGCCGGATGCCGGCTATCAGGAAGTAACGATTACCCTCCAGTCCGGCGATACGGTCCTCTTTGTGAGCGATGGCGTGGTGGAGGCGAGAAACGCATCGGGCGAGATGTTTGGCTTTGAACGCCTGGAAGCGCTCATGACGACGATACAGGAAGGGTACGATACATCGCTGCTCGTGTCGTTTATTCTGCAACAGGTGCAGGAGTTTATTGGGTCGGCGGAACAGCATGATGATATCACGGTGGTTGCGGTGCAGCCGACCCTCCTGCCACACGAGGCGCATGACTCGCAGGCGGATCTGCATGTCGAGTCGGCGGCGGCCACGCTATCCGTCCACACATCATAGCTCTACCTCCTGGCCCGGTTTTGCCTGACTGCACCCGTTCTACCTTCTGGGAGAGTATATGCTGCTGTATGATACATATACCGCCGAGAAAGGCGTGTTTTCCATTCCGTCGGATCGCCCGGTTACGCTCTATGTCTGTGGGGTGACGCCATACGATACAACTCATATCGGTCATGCTCGTACCTACCTGGTTTTTGATATGCTGGTGCGCTACCTGCGTCGGCACGGGGCCGAAGTAGCTTACTGCCAGAATGTCACCGATGTTGATGATCCGCTCTTCGAGCGGGCCCGGCGTGATGGTGTGCCCTGGCAGGATCTGGCGCAGCAACAACTGGAGCGCTTTGTTGCCGACTGTGCCGCGCTCAATATGCTGCCGCCGACCTACTTTCCCAAAGCCAGCGCAGAGATCGCCACCATGATTCCGATGATTGAGCGGCTGGTGGGACTGGGCCATGCCTACGTCCGCGAGGGCAATGTCTACTTCAACATTCATACTGACCCCGACTTCGGTAAGATGGCGCGTATGGGCTATGCCGATCTGCTGGCAACCGCCAACGAGCGCGGCAATAATCCTGACGATCCTCGCAAGCGTGATCCGTTGGATTTTGTGCTCTGGCGTACCCCCGCTGCCGACGATCCTACCTGGGATAGCCCCTGGGGACCGGGGTTGCCCGGCTGGCATATTGAGTGTAGCGCGATGGCAACCCGCTACCTGGGTTCGCAGATCGATATTCATGGTGGTGGGAATGATCTGCTCTTCCCCCACCATCCGTGTGAGATTGCGCAGGCTGAACCGGTGACGGGGGTGCGCCCGTTTGTGCGCTTCTGGATGCATACCGGCATGGTCGGGCTGGAGGGCGAGAAGATGAGCAAATCGCGTGGCAATCTGGTCTTTGCCCGCGATGCTGTCCGGGAGCATGGGCCGGATGCGCTGCGCTGGTACCTGCTCAGTTTTCCTTACCGGGAAGATTTTGACTACCGGCATGCCGATATGCTTCAGACCGCAACCCGCCTTGCGCGCGTCCGTCAGGCGCTCGATGCCACTGGCGGCAATGCAACCGCGCTCGATCCTACCCGCGCGCGTACCGCCTTTGATGACGCGCTGGGCGATGATCTTAACACGCCCCTGGCATTCGAGATATTTGGTGAGTTCAGCAACGAGGTTATGAGCGCGGCCGCCGAGGGGCGTGATGTGCGGTCAGCGCAGGCGACCCTGGCTGAACTGGCAGATGTGCTTGGCCTGCAGATTCAGGCCGAAGGATGATGGCGTTATGCATAAGCAACACCTCCGTAAAAACCAGCGCTTCCCGTCTGTGCGCAAGCATCCGGCATTGATTCGGGGCGATCTACGGCATGCGTACTGGCTGCTGATCGCGCTGCTCCTGCTGATCGTGGCGGGTTGCCGGGCAGCCCCGCGACCACCGGGTAACGCTCCCAGCGGGACGCTCAACTGGAGCCTCGAAGGTGTGCAAGATCTGCCCGGTCTTGACCCCGCGCAGGCCGGCAACCAGCAATCGACGACGGTCATCAACCTGGTGTTTGCGGGTCTGGTGCGGCTGGATGGCAATCTGGAAGTGCAACCCGATGGAGCGGAGAGCTGGCGCGTCAGCGATGATGGCCGGGTCTACACGTTTAAGATCCGCCGCAATCTCCAGTTTGGGAATGGTGATCCGGTAACGGCGCACGACTTTTTCTACTCGATCAATCGGGCCTTGACGCCGACGACCGGCTCATTTAGCGCGCCGGCCCAACTCAGCCATGTGGTTGGGGCGGTTGATGTTGCCGAAGGCCGGGCGGAGTATGCGAGTGGCGTACGTGTGCTTGATGACTATACCCTGGAAATCGAGCTGAATGAACCGCAGGCGTTTTTCGTCTCGCAACTGACCTATCCGCATACGTTTGTTACGCCGCGCCGACTGATTGAGCAGGCGGGCGATGACTGGGTGAAAACTGCATACGGCACAGGCCCCTACATGGTCGCGGAGTGGCGACCCGGTGAAGAGATTATGCTCACGGCCAATCCGCACTACTGGCGCGGTTCGCCGGGGATTGCGACGGTGCGCTTTCCCTTCTACGCAACGAGCGAAGAAGCCTACCAGCATTATCGCAATGGCGACCTGGATATTGCGGGCAGCGGCCAGAATGGTATTCCTGCCGAGCGGGTTAGCGAAGTGAAGCATCTGCCCGACTTTCGCTCCTCACCCGCGCTGAGTGTGCGCTACATCGGCTTTAATAATCAGCTTGCGCCCTTTGACAACGCTTCCGTGCGCAAAGCCTTTGCGCTGGCGGTCGATAAGCAGGATCTGACTGAGCGTGTGCTCTCCGGGACAGTTATCGCCACCAACCGCATTCTTCCCGATGGTCTGGTCGGCTCCCGGCTGGCAGTGCGCGGTCAGGATTTTGACCCGACCGGTGCGCGCTCGGCGCTGAATCAGGCGGGCTACCTGGGCGGCCATGAACTGCCTCCCGTGACCTTTACCTATGCGCTGGAGGGTGATAACGCACAGGTTGCTCAGGCGTTGTACCGCTACTGGCGCGATCATCTGGGGATCGAGG
>CAKZQX010000514.1 GCA_937141995.1 uncultured Chloroflexaceae bacterium
TATGAGTATTTATCATCGAGTTGGCCCATGTCGGCTATTGATCCTCACACTCCTGCTACTTGTACTCTATGGGTCTGTCCGTACCGTTAACTATTCCAGACTACATCCCACCGGCGTAACCACTTATCTGCCGCAACCTGCACTGTCGCAGTCTAGCCACACCGATATACCGGCGCGTTCGGGATGCCGTAGCCATCCCTTCGCCGCGCCCGAACTGTTGATCGAGCCGTATGTGCGCCCGGACCTGGCGGCGCGGATGGAAGCACTACGCCCAACGATTCTGGCAGCGGCAGCACGGCACAATCGTCCCGATCTCTCCGGCATGAGTGATACACAGTTCGCCGAGGTGATTGCCCTGCTGATGTACAACGAGCATAACGGTTGGCTGGAAGATGAGGTCGAGGTGCTGCGCGTGCTGACGCCATTCTATGAACATGCGCAGGTCAGTGTCAACAGCAGCGGTCTGGGCAGTAATTTTAGCGTCTGGCCCAGCAACTTGCGTCCTTCGGTAGCCCAGGAGATTTTGCAGCAACAGGTGCCGGTTCCCGCGCCGACCCACGTTATTACAATCCCGCTCCAGGTAGCCGGAAGCAGCATCGTACCGGAGAACTATACCTCCCAGGAAGAGTTGTTTGCGGCAATTACCCGCGAGATTAGCCGGGATGATCTGGCGATTGAGTATCTGGCGGCCAATCTGGAACGTGGTATGTATCGTGCCCGGTTCGAGAATATCCCGGTCAGTTGGCGTACCCTGGCAGCGTGGCATAACCAGGGCATCGTCCAGCCACAACAGGTACGCGCCAATGCAACCGCGACAGCGTACATTCAGCGCACTTCGGCTTACCTGCCGGTAGCCTACCAGTTGATCCACACAGCCCCCGGACAATCGGTGGCCGATGGAACGGTCTATACCGCCGATAAGCCGTAACATTACTTCAATGTGAGTCGAGTTATGCGGTTGACATGCAAACCGGGCGTTTCATCCGATGAAAGAAGCTCCGGTTTGGGCATGCACCGCACGTCGTGAGTTAATTGTTCTGATATGCGGGAAGCTGCGCTCTTACCCGTTCATACAGGGTTTCGGGGGTAATGCGCGGCAGATACTCGCTTTCGATCAGCATGGCCGGAACATCTTCACACGCAGCCATGCAATTCAACTCAACAATAAACAACTCATCGGGGTACTCACACTGGAGGTTATGAAGCGTTTGCATCAGTGGATAATACTGGGCTGTACAGAGCGCGCAGAACGTAACAGTGAGCGACATAAACACAATTTCCAGGCACCAGGGTGCAATAATTCTTCATCCTCCGGTTCCAAGACAGGAGCGACAGACACAACTCGTGACGAATGCCCCACTCATTATCCTTTCATTTTTTTGTTTTGTCAAGCTTTTGCAAAGCAGTTGTTGAGCATTTGTCCCCACTCCGATTGCTCACTTGATCTTTGGAGCACGCCAGTCCTACTGACAGGACGTACGCAGTGGGCATACAAACCGGGCGTTTGACCCGATGGACGCCCGATTCGCCTGCGGCAGCATGATCCTGTTTTTCTTGTTCACCCATGGTTGCACGTTGTGCAACCATGGGTGAACAAGGATGGTTGCTTCCACCCTGCCGGAGGCGGAGGCGGAACGATCTTCCGGATCAGTGACCGCGTAACTCCTGTCATACTGACACACATCATCATAACCGCCACATCACCATAAGATGCTATAATGGCAGCCGTTCACACGCCTATAGTCTATTGGGTAATGCATGTCCAGAGAGCAACAGCTATCACCGTCTGACCAGCAGCGGGTGACGCCACCCTATCCCCGGCTGGAGAGCGATAAAACCACTATCCGGAATCTAAGCGTATCCTTGCAGAGCCTGTTCGACTGGCGACCGGCACTCCTGGTAGCTGCCTGCTGCCTGCTGATGTTGCTGGTCGTGCAGATGCCCTTCCGTTATACCATTCTAGTCGGCCAGGGGCGCGGTCCCGGTAGCGATCTACCATTTTTGCAGAACTTTAACACTCCCGAAAACTCCTACACAGACGCGAGCTTTCGCTGGACCCGGGCCGAGTCACGGATCGAGGTGCCCGGCATCGGGCAGCGGGATCTGCTGGTGGATCTGCCGATAGTTTCCCACCGGATCCACTGGCAACCGGATGCGCCACCAACGCTGGTTGAGCTACAAATCGGCGACCGTCCCGTGATACCAATTATGTTACGTCAACCTGCGGCGCACTATCAGTTCTATGTTCCGGCTTCCGCACTCGACAACGTTACGCATAATATCCGGCTGGCAACCACGCCCTGGCAGGCCGACAATGATCGGCGGGCGGAACTGGGCGTCTCGATAGGCCGCTTTCTGACCATCACCGAGGCGCGAACGAGCGGCCTGGTGTTGCCCGCGCCCCGCCTGGTGCTCATCTGGCCGATTAGTCTGCTGCTCTACTGGCTGGTACTGCGAGTGGTGGGTTTTACGCCGCGTCTGGCGCTGCTGCTGCTGCTGCCGCTCACGCTGATTGTGCCGCTACTCACGCTGTTCGAGGCTCCCCGGCTGGCGTTTGGCAATCTCTGGGTGTTCCAGACCGGGCTGATTAGCATCATCTTTGCGGTGCTGTGCGTCTGGCTGGTTCCACCGCTGTTGCGCCGCCTGCGCGTGCCTGCGCCGCAGTCGCTGCTACCCTGGCTGCTGCTGCTCATGGTGCTGACGTTTGCGCTCAAGTATGCCGGGCGGCTCTATCCCGATTCGATGCCGGGTGATTTGCAGTTGCATGTCAACCGCTACATCCTGACCGGGCACGGGCGCTTTTATATCGAGGCGCAGCATCGCGGCCTGCCGTTTCCTTTTCCCAATGGCCTGTATGTGATGATCGCACCGTTAACGCTGACCGGATTGAATATTCACTTTCTGTTTGAACTGACGGCAGGGCTGTTCGAGGCAACGATGCCGGTTCTGCTCTATGTCTTGATGACGCGGGCGGCGCGCAGTCCTCAAATCGGACTGCTGGCGGCGGCGACCTATGCGCTGACCCCGGCCGGGTTTATGACAACCTGGTTTGCCTTTGAAACGCAGGTCGCCGCGCTCTGGTTTTCGACCCTGTTAATGACAGTGCTGGTGATCCGCTGGCCGGATTATAGCGACTGGCGCATCTGGAGCCTGCTGGTCTTTCTGTTTGCACAGGCATTCCTGGGGCATATTGGGCAGTTTATCAACACGGTGCTGTTAGGATTACTGGTTATTCCGCTGCTCTGGTGGCGCTATCAGGCACCGGCAGAACGACGCGGCACACGCCGGATCCTGCTGGCCGGGGTTACGGCGGGGCTGTTCGCCGGGTTGTTTTACTATGGTCGGTTCACCGGGCTCTTCCTGGAGCAGATGTATGGCATGGTCACGGGAGGCCTGAATGATATCACCGGGCGCGATCCAATCCCGCGTACGGTTACGCTGCGCTCGCTCTGGTACGATGGGATGATTACGCACTTTGGCTTTTTTCCGGTGCTACTGGCATTTCTGGGGGCGCTGCTGCTGTTGAGCCATTCGCGGTTGCGGCGCTCGCTCTTACCGCCACTGGTCTGGCTGACTTTTCTTGTGGCCGCTTCCCAGGCTGTGCTGCCGCTGATTACGCTCTCGTCGATTACAACACGCTGGCTGCTCTTTGCAACCTGGGCCATCTGCGTAACCTCGGCAATTGCGTTCTCGCTGCTCTGGCGGTATGGGCGCAGTGCCCGACTGGTTTCGCTGACAATGGCCGGGTATGTCTGCTGGATGACGATTGTTGTCTGGATTGACGCAATGGCACTGCGCGATCCGCCGGTGGAGCCGTTTTAGGGCATATATTAGGGTACGGGGTAACGGGGACAGGACAACTCAACATGAAACTTGCACATGAAAAACCCATGCGCCAGACGCGCACTCAAACCTGGCGCGCGGGTAAACCGCTACAATGATCCCTCCAGCACCACCTCGCCGGTTGGTTCGCGGCTGTCCGGGTTAGACTCAACCGTCAGCATCACCTCGTTGAAGAGATTCACCGCGTCGGGCGCTTCTACCAAGAGACGGGCCAGGCCATCGGGGTCAACCGTAACCGTCCCGGCGGCCACCTGAATCTCGCCATCGGCCAGCCAGAACTGGTAGACCTGCCCCGGTTCCAGCGGGGTCAGCCCCCGAAAGAGCACTACAGCCTGCCGCTGTCCCGGACGCATATACATTGCACCGTCAGCATCGGTCAACACATCGGCAGGCAGAAGCCGGCGCGTGGCAACCCCGGGGGCGGTCACAAAAGTAAAGACCTGCTGCTCGGTGGAGAACAGGGTCGTCAGTTGATCCAGATCTTGCCGGGCCAGCGTCAGATCAGCCGCGAGCGCGGCCTGGGTTGCCTCGGTTTCTGCCAACACCTGCCGCATCTCCACGACACTGATTGCCAATTCTTGATTGGACTGCGCCAGAGCCAGCATGCGCGTCTGCTGGATATAGAGCAGCGTACCCATGCCGATGAAGAGGAGCAGCATGGCTGCGGCTACCAGCGGCAGCAGAAAGCGGCGCGCGTCGGCCATCCTGGACGGGCGTGACCGCGATGCGCGTGGTTCATCCGGCACTTCATCCTCTGTTTCAGCCGGCAACTCCGGTTGAAGTTCCAGTTCATCAGCGCGACCGGCAGCAATACGCGCAAACAGTTGCCGACGCACCCGGGCGGGTGGCTCAACCGGCTCGGCGGCATAGGGCAACCGCGCCACCACAGCGCGGAGCGCCGCCAGTTCTGCCTGACTTCCCTCTGTCTCTGCAAGATATGCTTCGACGTGCGCTACCTCATCGGCGTCAAGCACGCCCAGAGCATAAGCAGCAAGCAGATCATGGGTATGCTGGTCATCTCGAGTTGTCATTGCTGCTACAGTCTCTAGCGGTCGTCCTGACCGATTCCATGCGTATGCAGAAACTGCCGAAGTTTTTGTAGCCCCAGGCGAATCCGCGTTTTCACCGTACCCAGTGGATCACCCAGATGTTCCGCGACCTCGCGCTGTGATAGCCCCTTAAAATATGCCAGTTCAATCGCCGCGCGCTGATCCGGCGGCAACTCATGCAGCGCAGCAACAATCAGGCGGCGCTGTTCGGCCTGCCAGGTCAATGCATCAACATCCTGGGCATCGTCCGGCGTTGTAAGCAGTATCGGGTTCTCACTGTTGTCATACACCGGCGTTGGCCGTGAGCGTTGGCGGCGGAGTTCATCAATGCACAGGTTGTGCGCAATCCCAAAGAGCCAGGCGGTAAATTGCCCCTGCCCCGCCCGAAAGGTAGAACTGCGTCGCCAGACCCGCCAGAACGCTTCCTGAACAACATCTTCCGCCAGTTCAGCATTGGCCAACATGCGCAACGACAGACCGTACACCACGCGTGAGTAGCGATCATACAGCAGTTCCAGGGCACGGCTATTCCCGGAGGCTACCTGAAGCATCAAAGCCTCGTCATCAAGCGCCGACAGATCGGTTATGCGCTCGCGTATCTTAATCAAACGCCAGACCTCGATACAGCAGAGCGATGTCGCTCTGTATACACTACGTAGCTCGCCCGGTTGCGGATGTGTCCTGATAGTGGATATGATTGGGCACGCGGGCGTGCTGTATTATACCCGATCTTTTAAAATATTCCCCGACGACATCAAAATGATGACCAGATTGGTCAAAGTGTGTGCAGAATCCGGGCGGAAACTGTGCTAAAATAGAGCAAAGGCTGTGCATACCTTGTGCAGAGGCGTGGAGAGCGTTCAACACGAACTGCACCCTTTTGTGCGTTGTCAACGTCTAAACAAGCATCCTGACAGTTATCCGACAACTTGCACAGCTTTTGTCACATGTATGCCGCCGGGTGCCGTTGTCTTTAGCGGACGCACACAAGCGCGTCCCTACGGAAAAACCGTACTCTTGAGCGCGTAACTGCCCTGGCGGTTCCCGTATAGCCGGTGCTTGTCGAATCATTCCACGAGTACCCTGGAAAGAGCAGCACAATGCGATTGTCAGGAAAGATCGCCGTTATTACCGGCGCCGGCCGGGGGTTGGGTCGGGCGATTGCCATCGCCTATGCCCGCGAAGGGGCCACCGTTGTGGCCGCCGCCCGCAGCGCCGATGAGATAGCCGAGACTGCATGGCTGGTTGAAGAACTGGGGCAGCGCGCCCTGCCGGTGCAGGTTGACATCCGTAAGGCGGATCAGGTAGAGCATCTGGTTACGCAGACCCACACGACATTTGGCGTTCCACACATCCTGGTAAACAGCGCGGGCATCGGGCTACGAATGCCATTCCAGGAGACGAGCGAACAGATGTGGGATACGGTCTTCGCTACGTTACTAAAAGGTATGTATTTGGTAACGCAACGGTTTTTGCCATATCTTATTGAGCAGCAATACGGTAATATTATCAACATAGGTGCGCCCCTTGAACGCATTGCCGTGCCGGGTTTTGCTGCCTACTGTTCCGCCAAATACGGCGTCGAAGGGCTGACGCGCGTACTCGCAAAGGAGGTGCGCCGTTACGGTATCAATGTCAATCTGCTGCATCCCGGTGGGTTTGCCAACACCCGTATGGTGCGCGAGACCGTGCCCGAGGCGACAAAGAGCCTGTTGCCTACCGATAGTATCGCCGCCGCCGCAGTCGCCCTGGCCGCGCAACCGCCACGCGGCAAGACCGGGCAGGTTGTAGACGCTCAGGCATGGGAAGCGGCAGCGTAACGCTATCGCGGTCTTGCGAGACGATGTGAGCAGAATTTGCAGGTATATTTGCACATTTTTGCACGAAATCCAGGGCTAAACCGCAGTGAACCAGTATAGAAACAGCGCGCCATAGTCGCTACGATAGACGCAATAGCGGCTCAGATTGGCAACTGCGATACGCCCTACTATCCGGTAGATGTGTGCAAATTCTTTGCAAAGCCTGTGAATTGATACATCCGGATCGCGCATGTTTACGTAATATACACGTGAGACGGTGTCATTCTACAACAACCTTCGAGTATCAGTATCAGTGTGGGAACCGGCGCAAGCCGCTACCAACACCATAGGTTAGCTTCCAGATTGGGGCTATCCGGGAGAAAACTATCGTGAATGTCTTCCAAAAGGTAAACGTGGCCAGAGCGTCGCAGTCCAAGAACCAGTTCAGAGACCCCGAGGAGCCGGACAGATGGGAGGAGGAACCATCGTCGGAAGACATCGAAGCCGAAGCAGAAGAGGCCACCGATGCCGAGGAGGTCGATGTTGCCGGGCCGCTGCATGACTCGGTGCAACTCTATCTCCAGGAGATCGGCCAGGTACGCCTGCTGACCGCCGAAGAAGAAGTAACGCTGGCGAAGCAGATTGAACGGGGCAAGGAGGCGCGCACGCTGCTGGATAACGAAGCGTACGCTTCCTGGCAGGAACGCGTTGCCCTGGAACAGGATATTATCCATGCCGATGACGCGCGCCGCCAGATTATTCAGGCCAACCTGCGCCTGGTTGTCAGTGTTGCCAAGAAGTATATCAACAGCGCCATGCCGTTTATGGATCTGGTACAGGAGGGCAATATCGGCCTGATGCGGGCGGTAGAGAAGTTTGACTACAAGCGGGGCAATCGCTTCTCGACCTATGCCACCTGGTGGATTCGCCAGGCCGTAACCCGCGCCATTGCCGAACAGAGCCGCCTGATCCGGCTGCCGGTGCATCTGAGCGAGTCGATTTCTCACCTGCGCCGCGCGATTTACCAACTTGAGCAGACCCTGGAGCGCGAGCCGACGGCGGAAGAGATCGCCGGCACCATGAACATGAGCCTGCGCAAGGTGAAGCGGTTACTGCGCGCCTCAACGCAGCCAATTTCCATCGAGCAGCCGCTCAACAACGACAAAGAGGGCCGCATCGAAGAAATGCTGGCCGATGAGAATCTCGAAACGCCGATGGAGGTCGCAGCACAGAACATGCTCCAGCAGGAGTTATCCCAGGCGTTGAACGAATTGCCGGAGCGGGAGCGCAAGATCCTGCTGCTGCGCTATGGCCTGATGGACGGCAAGCGCCGCACGCTGGAAGAAGTCGGGGTGGCCTTTGGTATTACCCGCGAGCGCACCCGCCAGATCGAGGCCGAAGCCATGCGCCGGTTACGGCACCCCAGCGTGGGACAGCGCCTGCATGGGTATCTCGACTGATTTTGACCAGGTAGTCTTTAAAGTATTCCAGGCCGCGTTGGGAGTAGCATCGTTATGTGACTGCCCCGGCATGTCTGGTAAATATACAGGGCGTGACGGCAGCCACCGTCACGCCCTGATTGACTCTTAAAGCCATGCTGCTTTACCAAATATTCCTCACTCATACGAGTTACAAGGTACTCCACGGTATGTACTTCGCCTCCGGCAGGGTGGAACAGACCATCTGTGTTTTTCACAAGAAATTCGTACCTTGTGCAAATTTCTTGTGAAAAACATAAAAAGTACCATGCTGCCGCAGGCGAAGCCTGCTTCTATCTGGTCAAACGTCCGATTTGAAGACCCACCGTGTAACTCGTATCACTCACAAGAGTGATAGTGATGTAATTCTCTGGAAGCAAATGAAACCGGTCTTTCGTCAGGTGAAGCGCCTGGTTTGCGTGCCAATTGTGTAAGTTCGGTCACTCACCGCGCACAATCAGCGGCAGGTACACCTTCTCTTGCAGGAACGTTACCTCAAGTGGTGCCGAGATCTGGCCTGCATCATCGCGGAAGCGCACGTAGAGTATCTGTGCATCGGGAGTAGCACTGGTGCGGCGCGTATCGCGCGCGCTGCTGTCGTTTCCGTCCGGCCATTCCCACTCCAACTGCGTGCGCAGTGTTTGCCACCTGGCATCGTCAAAATCCGGGTCGGCGCTGATCTGCATGCTGATCGGCTCCTGGGCATCGGTAGCTGAGATTACCAGCGTCGCCGTCATGCCGGTATCGGCGGTCATTCGCACACTGCCCTGGGGTGGCAGGTTCAGGGTAAAGGTCTGGGTCAGTTGCGTGCTGTTACTCGCGCGGTCAAAGTAGCGTACCCCCAGGACATGCGCACCCTCAACCGGCGGAATGCGCCAGCGGAAATTATCGTAGTAGGGCTGAGGATCTTCCCACTTGCCATCCAGTCCCAGTTGCAGCGCCACGATTCCACCCGTATTATCAATCGCATTCGTATCCACCTGAACAAGCGCTTCAGCCAACTCATCGGCACTGGCGGGTAGCGGCGTCTCGGCGCGGGCCAGGTCAGCAATCTCATCTTTAGAGAGTTGCCGCTCAAAGATCGCCAGTTCATCCATCCGCATCCCGCTCTGGCTGCCGCCGTAGGTGAAGCGACCAATCTGGAGCACCGGCCCGACATCAACCGGTAGCACAACATTACGGGCAGTGGCAACCTCTTCTCCGTCGAGGTAGAGCGCCTTGTGTCCCCGCTCCGCGTCCCAGGTAATCACAAAGTGGTGCCAGCCCGGTTCCAGCGTATCGGGCACCGTCAGATCATGCCGCTCGTGCGCGCCTTCCTGGGGCGTAGTCCAGAAGTTCCAGCGGGGTGCTTTATCAGGGCCCAGTAGATCACGTCGTAGCGCCAGCGTGCCGGGGTAAATATCGTCTGCATCATCGGGAGTGGCACTGGCCGCGAAGAGATAGTGCCGCTCAATACTGTTCCGGGGGTAGTGCTCCGGCAGATGTGCCCACAGACTGATGCTGCCGGCCTCCAGCGTCAGGTTATTGCTGATCGGGTAAGTCAGCCCGGCACCGGGTGGGAGGAGCACGCTCTGTCCAAACCGGCCGGCATCAAAGCCAACCAGTGCATCATACGTCGGGAACCCATGGCCGACCGCCTGAAGCACATGCTCGTCGAAGCGCGCCAGGAAGAGCAGGTCATCGGGCGGATTAATGCTGAGGGTGCCAATCGGCGCAGTATGATCGGGAATTGCCAGTTCTTCCAGTTTGCGCTCCGTCTCCGAGCGATCATCGGGCGGGGTAA
>CAKZQX010000515.1 GCA_937141995.1 uncultured Chloroflexaceae bacterium
AGCGCTGCTGGAAGAGTTTACCGATACCCTTGACGCCCTCCGGGAAGACACAGACCAGTTCGTCATTCTCCAGCAGGTTGATCGCATTTTCGGGGCTGCCCGCTACTTGCCCCAGATCGGCCAGCAGCGGTGCCACAAATGGTAACGTACTGAACCAGTGCAAAAACAGATTACGCACAATCCGCGACGAGGAATGCTCCTCGTAGACGGCAGTGGCAAGCATTGCGCCATCCCAGGGCAGAACACCGCTGTGGTTGGCAACCAGCAGCGCGCGGCCTGATTCGGGCACATGCGCGATACCCTCGGTTGTGGTGCGCCACCAGGTGCGATACATAAAGGTGAGAAATGGCCGAACGATATCGACAATCTCCAGATCCATGCCGTAGGGATCGATCTGATAATCGCCCTGCAAACGCCGCTGAATAAACGCAGACTGCTCCTGGATCTGGTAGCCGATAAGCATACCGGCTCCGCGCCAGAAATCCGGGGAGAGATAATCCTCCAGATCAATATCAAACTTACGCAGCAGATCCAGGGCAAAGCGCACCTGCGGCGGAGCCATGCGCTCCAGGTTTTCAGCGATTAACTTGAGAAGCTCGGCAACAAACGCATCAACCTGCGCCGTGTCACCTTCGGCCTGCTGGGCCCGGTTGCGCACCTTGATCTCGATCTCGTGAACCTCGGCAGCAAGCTCGTTCACCATGGCGGAAGGTTGTTCTGCCGGGGAGACCGGCGCGGTATGGTTGGTGGTAGAAAACGTGGCAGCATCGGTGCGTTCGTTCGCGCGTGGTGTTGATTGCTCGTTCACGATTGGCTCCTCCGCGACAGAAATATTTGCAGGGCTACTTCGGTCTGCTCCCGCGCGGCGTAAACATTACGCCCCTCGCCCAGTTCCCGCAACACAGCGGCCGCATCATGGCCGGGGCTCCATCCCAGTTCGGCCTGGGCCCGCCGCGTATCGGCAATGCAGGCATAGCGCAGGAAGTTACGCTCAAAGGGCCAGCCGCGCGTCAGATCATGGCTTAATCCCAGTGCGACGGCGGCATCGGTGAATGGCTCAAGGCAGAGCAGAGGCTGGTGTCCGGCGAGGCGCACGGCCTGCACCAGCTTGACCGGCGGGTCGGCTGCCAGGTTAAAGCAACCGGTTGCTTGACCGGTGGCGGCCAGGGCAAGGGCCACTGCCGCGTCATCCAGATGCAGCACCTGGATACGCGGGTCAAAGCCGAGCAGCGTCGGCGGATTGGACTGCGTCAGGTAGTAGGTCAGCGGGGACCAGACGCCGCCACCGAGCAAGCCGGCACAACGCAGCACGACGATCTGCATGTCGGGGTGAGTACGGGCAAAGTTGGCGGCGAATGTCTCAACCTCAAAATAATCACGCAGCAAGGTAGAGTGGCGTGGGCGCACAGTCGGATGCTGTTCCGGTATGAAAACCGGGTTCGTTGGCACTGCACCATAGACCTGGGTACTGCTGCGGAGCACTACCCGCTGCACACCGGCATGCGCGCAGGCACCCAGCAGTTCCATACTGCCCAGCACATTTTGCTGCACCGCGACTTCGCGATTGGGTGCAGGTTCTTCTTCTCCCAGCAAAGCCAGGTGAATCACGCATTCAACCTGCTCGGCGCGCAGCAGTTCAACCAGTTGCTGCCCGTCCGGCGCGGCTGTCAGTACCTCGGCACGACCCACGGGGGCAATGGGCATGCGCCGATCTAGCCCCACCAGTCGCAGGGATTCATCCGCACTCAAGATCTGGGCGACCCGCGCCCCCAGCAGACTGCCGATACCGTTGATCAAAATCGTCGTCATAGTGTTGTCCATCCTGGACAGGCCGGACGGCCTGCCCTTACCGCCGACATTGAACTGTCATCAGAGAGGCCAATCAGACCAGGACATTATCGCGCAGCCAGTCCTCCAACCCTTCCTTATCCAGGTCCGAATAGTTGATCGCGCGTATCAACCAGAAGAGATCGCCCTCGGCGATAGCGGCGCTTAACGCGGCATCGTTGAGTTCCAGGAAGCGCAGGAGTGCCATCAGTGCCGTAATCTCATTCCCGCCGACAAACGGACGACTCTTGATCAGCAGGTAGGTCAGCGCCGCGCCTTTGCTGCACACATCAGGATACAACTCAACGCCAAACATTTTCTGGTGGGGCGCATGCAGCACCGTCTGGAGCCGATCCTGACTGGAGATCCCCAGCCGCCCACCATAGCGCATCACCGCGTAGATATGCAGATCAAGCAGTTCATCTTTCGTCAAATACCGCATAATCACAGATCTACAACCCGACAATCTGGCGAAACGCCTTGTCGTACTTATCGCTGATACCCCTGGCCCATGCGCGCAGAGCCGGGCTCATCGGGCGGCGCAGCAGGATCTCGTCCTCGGTAAAGATCAACTCAACGACCTCTTCTTCACCCAGGCCAACCGCACGCAACCAACCCTGAATAACTTCGGGCAAGTTTTCACGTTCAATCGTAAATGATCGCGGCATAGGTCTACTCCCTGGCACGCAGATGGGGAAACAGAATAACCTCACGAATAGTCGCCTGATCGGTCAGAATCATGAGCAACCGGTCAATACCAATGCCCAACCCACCCGTCGGCGGCATGCCATACATAAGGGCATTGATAAAATCAACATCCATCTGGTGCGCTTCTTCGTCGCCGGCAGCAAACGCCCGTCCCTGCTCCAGAAAACGCTGCTCCTGATCGAGCGGGTCATTCAACTCGGTAAAGGCATTGGCCAGTTCCATCCCGGCAATAAACCCCTCAAACCGTTCGGTATAACCGGGCATATCGGGTTTGCGTTTCGCCAGCGGTGACAATTCCAACGGATAGTCTATCACAAATGTCGGCTGGATCAATGTTGGCTGGACATAGGTACTGAACAGTTCGTCTACCTGCTTGCCCCAGGTGGCCTGTTTCTCCACGGAGAGATTGGTCTGCCGGATCGCATCTCCCAGTGCGGCAGCGGTTGTCGCCTGGGTGATATCGATGCCGGTATGCTCCCGGATGGCGGCGGGCAGCGAGAGGCGCGGCCAGTCGGGGCCAAAGTCAATCGCCTGATCCTGGTAGGTGACAACGGTGCCGCCGGTGACATCCTGCACAATCGTGCGCAGCATTTGCTCCACCAGGCGCATAATATCATGATAGTCGGCATAGGCCTGGTAGCACTCCATCACCGTAAACTCGGTGTTGTGGCTGCGGTCTACGCCCTCGTTGCGGAAGTTCTTGCCGATCTCGTAGACGCCC
>CAKZQX010000516.1 GCA_937141995.1 uncultured Chloroflexaceae bacterium
GCATTTGGATGCCGGCCACCGGCGTGTTCAGCCGGACGCTATCGCCGAGCTTGCCGGGTTGGTGCATCAGCTTCAGGCCGCGCCGGGCGGCACGCCGTCCCGGCAGCGCTCCATCACCGTGCGCGACCAGGCGCAGGTTGGTACCGCTATCGCGGGCGATGTCCAGGGCAGCCTGATCATCGGCGCAACCAGTTTTGGCGACCGGGTCGGCGGCGATAAGATCAGCGGCGATATCACGACGGGCGATGTTTCCGGTCCGGGCGGGGCGATCGGTCACAAGGGGCAGGCGCAGGTTGATCAACACGACCGGGATGCGGAAGAGTGAGAGTGTGCTACCATGCTAACCTACGAACGCAGAGCACCACGGGAGAGGTATGACACAGAACCGACTGAATGCGCTGCGGGCCTATGTCGAGGCGCAGGGATGGGAGTGGCGCAACGGCAAGCCCATTCAGCATGGCGAGCAGATCATTATCGCCAGTGGTGACCAGCAGGTGGCGCTCAACTACTATCCCCGGCGGGGCAAGCTGGTCCCTGGCGGGCCGGAGTCGCCGCTGAAAGCTGCGCTGACGAACTGGCTGGCACAGGCGGAGCCGACCGGCACAAGCGGCGCGTCGCCCACAACACCCTCGCCGGCACCGCGCACATCAGGTAGCGGCGGCAGCACCCGGCTGGATGCGCTCAAGGCGTATGTCGCCGGGCAGGGCTGGAACTGGGGGCCGGGGGCGACGATTCCCTACGGCGAACAGATTGTCGTTACCAGTGGGGCGGCAACCGCGCTGGTCAACTTCTGGCCGAAGCGCGGGCGGATGCAGGTGCAGGGCAATGCCTCGTCGCTCAAGGCCGACCTGCAGGCGTGGGTCGAACGCGGGCAGGAGCCGGCCGCCACACCCGAAACCGGGAAACCGGCAGCCGTCTTTACCGGGCCGCACATCGGGATGGACGAGTCGGGCAAGGGCGACTGGTTTGGTCCCCTGGTGGTTGCGGCAGTCTATGTTGATACGCGGACGATACCGCTGCTGCGGCGGGCCGGTGTGCGCGATAGCAAGGAACTGGAGGCGGCGCTCCTGCCGCAGATTGCCGCGCAGATCGTGCAGATCATTCCGCCGGAGCAGCGGTTGGTCTGGAGCATGCTGCCGGAGGAGTACAACCGGTTGTATGCGCAGTACGGCAATATCAACCTGCTGCTTGCCGCCGCGTATGCGCAGGTGGCCGCGCAACTCCGGCAGACAATGCAATCCGCAACCGATACAACCACCGCGCCGGCGGATCTGCCAATTGTGTGCGATCAGTTTTCTCAACGGGCCGACCGGCTGGAGCAGGCGTTTGCTGCCCGGCAACTGCCGCGCCCGCAGCAGCAGCACCACGCCGAGGCCGCCGGCATTGGCGTGGCGGCCGCCTCAATCCTCGCCAGTGACACCTTTGCCGGCGCGCTGGCGGACCTCGCCGGCGAAGCCGGTCTGCCAAACCCCTTACCCAAGGGCGCGTCCGCGATTGCCGCGTTGCAGGCCACTGCGCGCCGGATTATTGCGCGCCAGGGTGCCACCGCCCTCGGACGCTATGCCAAGCTGAATTTTAAGCCGGTGCGTGAGCTGCTTGAGCGGGCAACGTGACACGCTTATTCGCGGTTCTCGATAACGGCTTGCCCATTCTCCGGCGGGGTCGGCTCGGGATCGATCTGCACCCGCACGATATTCGGGATGGCGCGGCGTAGATCATGCTCAATTCGGCTCATCTGCGTATGCACCTCGGTTAGCGGGGTTGCGCCGGGGAAGGGGCAGTGCAGCGTCACGATAATGCCCTCCTCGGTTAGCAGGGTCTCCACCCGGAAGATCATCTCAGCGTAGGGCAACCCGCTGATCACCTGCCGCACCTGCTGCGTAATCGGCGCGTAGCGCACGGCCGGCTGGACATCATCGCGGCGCGGCTCCAGATGTACCTCCACAACCGTGTGGCAGGGCAGTTCCGCCGTGATGGCCGCCTCCAAGCGCTCGGAGTGGGTATGCGCCTCGGCCAGCGTCAGATGCACCGGCAGTTCCAGATCCATCTCCACCCGCACTTCCCCCGCCAGTTGGTAGAGATCCAGGTTGTGAATATTCATGCCCAGGCGATGCGCCGTCGCATAGACCGTCGTGGTGTAAGACTCGGCAGCGGTCCGGGCGGGCTCCACATGGACCAGCACATCGGCCTGCTGTAGTTCGGCCCGCACAACCCGCTCGACATCCTCGGTCAGTTGGTGCGCCTCTTCCAGCGAGCGTCCACGCGGCGTGCCAATCGTCACCTCGACAAACGGCTGCTCCCCGACGAAGCGCAACCGTACCCGCGCACTGTCCGGAACCACATCCGGCAGATCGGTAATCCGATAGATCAGTCGGCGGCTCAGATCCTGCGGCACATCGTCCATCAGCGCCCGGATTGCCTGTGTGCCCAGATCCCAGGCAACATAGAGCAGCACCCCGGCGACGACCAGGGCCGCCAGCGCATCGGCGCGCCGGATCAGCCACTCCGGCAGGGGCAACCAGTAGTTCAACCCGATCAGTGACAGGCTGATCAGCACCACCAGGGAACTCAGAATGTCCGTGGTAAAGTTGGCGGCATTTGCCGCAAGGGTCGGGCTTTTGAACCTGGCCGCGGCCTGGCGCAGCGCCTGTACCCGCAGAATATTTATTGCCAGCGAGACCAGAATCACCAGGAATGACCAGACAGTAATCTCCGGTATGGCGGGGTTGATGAGGAT
>CAKZQX010000517.1 GCA_937141995.1 uncultured Chloroflexaceae bacterium
ACTCCCGCTCCGGGGCCGTAGCCCCATGACCAACCCGTTTCAGACAGGCTCTTAGGGATTTAGAAAGTCTTACGAACCCGTAACCCCTTATTCGTACAGAAGCCTCCCTGTTCTACACGGGGAGGCTTCTGTGTGGTCGGCCCGCAAGCTCCACACGACGATTCTGCCAGGTTCCCCAGAGATGTGCTATAGTAGACGTGTCCTCTGTGGCGAAGAGTTAATTCGGTTTCAGGAAATCCATGTACGACCTGCTTATCCGGAAGCCTGCCCTGCTTCAACTTGACGGTCCCAATGCGCAAGTATTGTCTGCGCACGATATTGCCATCGCCGATGAACGCATCGCGGCAATTGCGCCCGCGATTGATCTCGGCCTGGCGCGCGAGGTGATCGATGCCCAGGGCATGCTTGCTATCCCCGGCCTGATTAACACGCATGCGCATACGGCGATGGCCCTCTTTCGCGGTATTGTCGAAGATGTCTCCCCGGCGGACTGGTTTAACCAGTATATCTGGCCGATGGAGGCCAATCTGACCGCCGAGGATGTCTACTGGGGCGCGCTGCTGGGGTTGGCCGAGATGATCGAAAGCGGTATCACCGCTGTGGCCGATCACTACTTCGCTATGGATGCGATTGCGCGCGCCGTTGAGCAGGCCGGTGTACGCGGGAATCTGGCCTGGACAGTTTTTGGGGGCATGGAGGCAACCGAAGCACTGCAGCGGACGGTCACATTTGTCGAGCGCTGGAATGGTGCGGCGGGTGGGCGCATTACCTCCTGGCTTGGTCCGCATTCGCCCTACACCTGTACGCCCGATTTTCTGGCGCTGGTCGCGCAACAGGCGCAGGCGCTCAACGTCGGCATTCATATCCATGTTGCGGAAGAACCCGATCAGGTGCGGGCAGCAGTGGCGCAGTATGGACGCACGCCGGTCCAACTGCTACAGGAGAGTGGCCTGTTTATGGTGCCTGCAATCGCGGCCCACGCAGCGCACCCGGAACCGGGCGATCTGGAACTGCTCCGTGCAAACGGAGTCGGGGTAGCCTGTTGTCCCAAGACTTCCATGAAATTAGGGATGGGCGTTGCGCCGGTGGTCCAGATGCGCCGTGCGGGGATTGCCGTGGGGTTGGGAACCGATGGCGCGGCCAGCAATAACAGTTGTGATATTCTCGAAACCGCCCGTCTGATTGCGCTGCTCCAGAAGCATACCCTGCGCGATCCGCAGGTGTTGCCGGTAGGTGAGGCACTGTCCCTGGCGACGCGGGAAGGCGCGCGGGTGCTGGGCATGGCCGACGTTGTGGGAGTATTAGAACCGGGCACCTGCGCCGATATCGCACTCCTACGCCTCGACTCGACGCGGCTTTTCCCGCAGCACAATCTGGGGGCGAACCTGCTCTACAGCGTGCATGCCGGTGATGTTGATACCGTGCTGGTGGCTGGGCGTCCACTGATGCGCGCGCGGCAACTCCTGACGATTGATAAGTCGCAGGTGATGCGCGAAGTTGCCACACGCATGGCGCGCCTGATAGAGCGCCATCCGGAGCGGCGCATCCAGACCTACACGGTGTAGAGAACCGTGTTCATGCTGTCACCCATCGCGGGTCCAGTACGACAGCGCAAATTGGACCAGAAAAAGCGCAACTCCCGCCGCGACAAGTGCCAGCAAATGTTCGACAACGCCCACATTCTTGAAGAACAGCTTGAGAATCAGGACCAGCACCCCGATGGTGCAACCGACAATTATTGCCTCAATCCATCTTTGCCGCACACCTACCAACTTTCATTACTCCTACACATCACTGCTGTTCCTTCCCCACATCATGCCCCTGGCTCAGGCTATAATTTCCGGTGTCATGATGAGCAGGTTTGCGTGCTTCATTCACGATAACGCCAAATTGCACCAGCAGGAGAAAGACGCCCCAGCCAAGCAGACCCAGCAGCACAAGACCGACAATGGCGATCAAGAGTAGTGTTCCAATGCCTAAGTTGATCATGGAGAAATGTCCTTTACTCTATACAAACGCAAGTTCAGGCCGAAACGTTGCGCGCTCCGGCTGATTTCCTCTAGAGAAACGACAATGCGTAGCCGGTCCTCCGGAAAGATCAGGCGGCTCTTTGCTCGTCATCTATAGCGAGAAATGTCCTTCACTTTATACAACGCATGTTTACGCTGAAATGTTACATGCGCCGGTCGATATCCCACCAGAGAAATGCCGATGCGCGGTTTTTTCCTGGAAAGGTCAGGCTGCCGTCCGCATGCTGCACCAGCAGTTCCTTGATTGCGGCCCGAATCGCCGCGTCGCGCTCGGGATTGGGGGCAAGCCGCAGCCGTCGCCGAATGTCGTCCAGTGCCTCATCAGCATCAAGAAATGTCAGTTGCTGGTTTCTCGGCAGTAGTTCCATATTCGCCGGCAACCCGAGCTGGTGCAAGACATTGAGGGT
Source organism: uncultured Chloroflexaceae bacterium (assembly GCA_937141995.1). Classification (GTDB taxonomy): domain Bacteria; phylum Chloroflexota; class Chloroflexia; order Chloroflexales; family Chloroflexaceae; genus CAKZQX01. Next base: position 2,438 of record CAKZQX010000517.1, read on the forward strand.
TTCGAGTGCGGTTGGCAACAGGAACCGCACCTGACCATGAAACCGCTCCCAGAATGGCGAAAAGAGTTCATTCATGTGGCGTGCCATCAGAAACAGATAACAGGCCCGCCCGGCCGCTGCGTCCATGGCCTGCAGAAATGGCCCGATCTCGCGCACGCTGTAGACCACATGCGCCGACAGGACAATATCAGCGCGGGGCAGGGTTGCGGGGGGCCAGGTCGCGGCGATCACTTCGACATTATCCAGCCCTTCAGCCACAATATGCTGCTCCAGTTGCGCCCGCATCGCCGGCGAGGGCTCTACCGCAATCACGCGCGCCACTGTACGCGCCAGAATCGGCACATAGCGTCCGGTGCCTGCGCCAACATCCAGCACGGTATCCTCCGGTCGCAGGTGGGGCAATAGCCGCTGCATCAACCCATCGGGTTGGGGCGTGCGCTGGACCACCGTAGTATACTGCTGCGCCCGGGGCGCCCAGCAGTCAGCCTGTTGGGAAAAGGCCGCTTCCGTTACCGCCTCTGCCTGTGTGCGCTCGGCATCATACATCCGTTGCCACACATCAAGCCAGTCATAGCCACCCGCTCCCGGTAATTGCTGCACGTCGCGCTCCCTCCTACTGCCATAGTGTCACAGATGCCTATGGTATAATACCTCACGAACTGATACATCACAATGATACAGTTTAGCTACGGGTCAAGCATATATACCGGAAGATAATGTATGAGTCACTTCGGTGAACGGTTGCGTCAGACACGGGAGAGCCAGGGACTTTCGCTGGCGCAGGCCGCCGTTGAAACACGGATTCTGCAACAATGGCTCATTGCCCTTGAAGAGGGAGCGTTTGATCGCCTCCCGAATGATGTTGTGGCTCGTGGATTTATTCGCAACTACGCGCAGTATCTCGGTTTACCTACCGAT
>CAKZQX010000518.1 GCA_937141995.1 uncultured Chloroflexaceae bacterium
GGTGAAGATCCGCGGCTTCCGCATCGAGTTAGGCGAGATTGAGACCGTGCTGCGGAGCTATGCCCGTGTGCGCGATGCGGTTGTAGTTAATCAGACGATGGCCGGCGGTGAGCGACGGCTGGTGGCCTACCTCACACGTACCGACGACAACACATTCAGCGTTGCCGAGCTACGGGATTATCTGCGTGGGCAGTTGCCCGATTATATGATCCCGGCCCTGTTTGTCACCCTTGAAAGCATCCCCCTGACGCCAAACGGCAAAGTGGATCGGCGCGCCCTGCCGGCACCTGACGATGACGCGCACTACGACGAGCAGGACGTGACCGCGCCGCGCACGCCTGTGGAGGAGTTGCTCTGCGGCATATGGACCCAGGTGCTGGGGACTACCCGGGTCGGCATCCACAGCAACTTCTTTGACCTGGGCGGGCACTCGCTGCTGGCGGCCCAGATCATTGCGCGCGTACATGAGGTCTTTCAGATCCAAGTGCCGGTGCGGACCCTGTTCGAGGGGCCGACCATTGCCGAACTGGCCCACCACATTTCGCAGGCGCTGGCCGGCGACACCGGCCCGGATATGCAACCGATCCAGCCCATCCCCCGGGACGGGCCGCTGCCGGTCTCGTTCTCCCAGCAGCGGCTCTGGTTCTTTGACCAGGAGTCACCGGGAAGTTCCGCCTATACTATTCCAGTGTCGCTCCGTCTACGCGGCGCTCTTGACGTAGCCGCGCTGGAACAGGCGCTCAATCTGATTGTCCGCCGGCACGAGGGGCTGCGGACCACCTTCACCAGTGAGCGGGGCTATCCGGTTGCGCAGGTGACACCCTACGCCCCCGTCGCACTGGATCGGGTAGATCCGGCAGATCGGCCACTGGACGAGCATGACCCCGCGTTGCGCCAGTGCATTGTCAGCGAAATCCAGCAGCCGTTTGACCTGGCCCGGCCACTCTACCGGCTCCGCCTGATCCGTGTCAGGCCGGAGGAACATCTCCTGCTGTTCACCATGCATCATATTGTCTCGGACGGCTGGTCGGTTGGCGTTCTCCTGCGCGAGTTGGAGCGCTTCTATAACGGTTTCGCGCGCGGTGAGACACCAGAGGTACCGGATCTGCCCATCCAGTACGCGGACTTTGCCCACTGGCAGCGGGAGCAACTTCAGGGCCCTGCCCTGGAGCGCCTGCTCGCGTACTGGCGGCAGCAACTGGCCGGCGCGCCGCCGCACCTGGAGTTGCCCACCGATTTTCCGCGACCGGCGGTCCAGACCTTTGCCGGGGCGCACCAGACCCTTACACTGCCGGCAGCGCTGGTCCGGCAGGTCGAGGCGATGAGTCGGGCCGCGGGGGCGACCAGCTTCATGACCCTGCTGGCAGTCTTCAAGCTGCTACTGGCGCGCCAATCCGGCCAGGAGGATATTGTCGTCGGCCTGCCGATTGCCGGGCGCACGCGGGTCGAGACCGAGGGGCTGATCGGGTTTTTTATCAATAACCTGGTGCTGCGCACCGATCTCGCCGGCAATCCGACCTTTCGGGAAGTGCTACAGCGGGTGCGTGCCACCGCACTGGGGGCCTACGAGCATCAGGATCTGCCGTTCGACAAACTTGTTGCGGAACTGAAGCCACAGCGCGACCCCAGCCGGTCGGTGATGTTCCAGGTGCAGTTTAACCTGATTCCCCAGGTTGAGCCGCTCAACCTGCTGCACCTCGAGGCTGAAGTTCTGCCGCCGCCGGAGGCCGATGCCAAGTATGATCTGTCGCTCTACCTTTACGCCGGGGAGCATGACTACACCATGAGTCTGGTGTACAACGGTGAGCTTTTCACCACCGAGCGGATGCGCGATATCGCCGCACAATACCGCCAGTTGCTCGAGCAGGTTACGCAACACCCCGACACCCCCATTGCGGAACTGTCGCTGGTGAGCAATCACGTCCGAGCATGCCTGCCCGATCCGACTGCGCCGCTCCACCCGGTGTGGACGGAACCTGTTCACGAGCGCATCGCGCGCCAGGCCCACGCCACACCGGCACGCATCGCTATCACCGACCGCGCCGGGAGCTGGACCTACGGCGATCTCAACCAGTATGCCGACCGGCTGGCCGGCGCACTGCAAGCGAGTAGTCT
>CAKZQX010000519.1 GCA_937141995.1 uncultured Chloroflexaceae bacterium
TTGCCCATGCACAAGGTGTGCCATAATTGCCTGGCTAAACCATGTCCCTCCCTGGGCTACCCGTTCCAGTGCCTGCATGAGCACCTCCGGTGCTTCGTCCTTGAGCAGATATCCGGCGATGCCCGCAGCAAGCAGCGATCGTACGGTTGCCTCATCGTCACAACTGGTCAGGATCAGAACGCGGGTTGTCGGGCAGTGAGTCTGAACGGCAGTAATAATTTCGACGGTAGATGGGCCGGGAAGGGCAGGATCAAGGAGGAGCAGATTGGGTTGGTATTCCCGGCAGTGCTGCTGTACGGTATCACCAGCGGTAACTACATCCAACAGTTTAAATTGGCGACTGCTTGCAAGCAATGCGCGGAAACCTATACAGACCAGGGGATGTGGGTCTGCCAGCAAGATATGGCCTGGTTCATGCGTCATTTCCTTCTCCGGATTTACTGATACAACGTGTACGCGATTATTCGGCAGTGTGGCGTTGTGTTCTCTTGCGAGGGGACATTATAGCACAAAACCCCACGCGATGTGCATTATGTGGTACTGATAACGTGGATCTGGGATGGTAAAAAAATTGGCTATAAAAGCATGTTTATCGTTTTATAATAATTCCTATCCTGTCTAACTGTACTGCATGCGTCTGGGTGCTCACTGTGTGGTGAATTTTATACTTCTCTTTTCATAAAATCGAAGTCATGGGTTTCGCTGTGCCGGGAGGTGTGCCGGGAGGAGTGTCCGGGTTGCTGTTGGCCCAATCCGGTTTGGAGGTATGCCTGTTTTGGGGGTGGGTGACACAACCGGTTCTATAGCAACCCTAAATTGTAGTGCTGCCTGATTAACGTTGGGATTTTAATCCAGATATCGCCGCGCAGGAGTCCCGGCTTCAGCCGTTCCAGGCGTTCCCGACAGGATGCCCTGTCCCGGCAGGCATCTCACCGGCTAAAGCCGGGACTCCCGGTTCGTCATATCCGGACTATGTTTTCAACGTGCATCAGGCAGTCGGGGGCGAACCCCAAAGAACCAGTTCACGACTACTTTAGGATTGCTATACGAGGAGATAAAAGCACACTCAGTCTACCCGGTGGTGTTCTGGTCCATCCGCGCTGTGCAGGACACGCATATATCTGCCTCGTGGTACAATAACTACATAGGTACAGCAGGCTGGTTTGATTAATGCACACTATGAAAAACGTGTTCCAGGAGGTCCGATATGACATCCATGACCCAGGTCGTCAGCAAGTCACCCGAAGTGCTGAGTGGAACTCCCGTTTTCTCAGGTACGCTTGTCCCGATTAAGAATCTTATGGACTATGTCCGTGCCGGTGATACCATTGAGGTTTTTCTGGAAGATTTTCCCTCCGTCAAACGTGAGCAAGTTGATGCACTGCTCGGCTTTGCTGAAACTCTGTTACTGGAGTATGTCGATGCAGATCGTGCTTGATGAGTGTCTCCCACGACGGCTTAAACGTGCCATATTCGACATATTGAACGCGATAATCGTCTGTCAACGCTTTTACCATTGATGCCACAAGTACAGGCACTCCTGGATACAATTACACCAGGTCAACTGGTTGAAGTGCATCATCAGCCATAAAAACAGTGCATCCCTCTGGTCTTCTTGTTTCTCCCCACTACCGCGCCTGAAAATCCGGGCTGGCGGCCAGCAACTGCACCAGCGTGAGCGCCCGATCTTGGACTGCCAGCGGATCGCCCCAGTCAGGGGGCTCGGCAGTTGGCTGCGGCGGTTGGTCCGGGTCGCCGCCCTGGGCGAGAAAGTCGATTAGCGCCTGGCGGGTGTTGCTGCTGATCGTATAGCCGCACAGCCGCGCAATCCAGGCATCCACGATCTGTACGCAGGTAGCATTCAGATCTACCTGGCCAAGCAGATCAACCTGGACATTGCCACCCCAATTCTGCGCCAGAACAAAGGGCAATTCCCAGCGCCGCAGCATGCCGTTGGAGTTGGCCCAGTAGGACATGAGATCTGGGTGGCCCGCCGGGGTGGGCCACGCAAAGAGGCGCTGCCCGGTATGCTGGTACTCATTGAAAATGCGCATCCAATAGCTATCCGCAATATCCAGGGTATCGCTGGGTAGTTCGGCCCCGGTGGCGCGCAGGTAACTGATTATCGCCGCGAAGGGGCGCTTGATCTTCTGGCCCCAGGTGCTCTGAAATGCCTCCGACAGCAGAATGGTCCGCACCACGCGCCGGATCTGATCATCCGCATCGAGATGCGCCATCCATGTATCCACTGCGGCGTCAATCACACTTGCAGGCGGGTTATCGGCGATCAGGCGACGGCAGAGTTTGGTGCAGAGATTGCGTGCCGTTTCCCGGTGGCGGGCCAGCATGTCCAGCACCAACCGGCCATCCTGCGCTCCCTGGCCGGCGGCGATGGTAGGTTGACCATCAACACTCAGGACGGTCTTCGCATCCGGGTCATGCCAGTCCGGGTCATAGAAGAACTCGCCCGTGCCGGCGCGGTTATTCTCGCCATTGGCAACCGTCCAGCCGCTAAAGCAGCGGGCCGCTTCGTAGACATCCATATCGACATAGCCATGGGCATGCCCATCCGCATTGGCGCTAACTCCTTCCGCGTTGGTGTAGCCCCGCAGGTAGTTTGCCACGCCGAGCGTATGCTGCTCAAACAACTCGCGGGCATAGTTCTCGTTGCCGCTTACGCCGCTGCTGGCGCGGTTATGCACATTGTCCAGGTAGTAGAGCATGGCGGTGCTGCCGGCGACCGCTTCCAGCAGCGTGCGGAAGTTGCCCAGGCAGTGTGTGCGGATCACATCGCGGTCATAGCTCGGAAGTGCCACCTGGATGCGGACATCGGACGCGGCATTAATATTGAAGTGGTTATGCCAGAAATCAACCAGCACTTCCTGGAGTTGCCGCCGGCTGTAGACCGCACGTATCCAGGTGGCAACCCGCACTTCGTGGAAGGGGCGCTTGCGCTCTGCGTCATCCAGCAGTGTATTGTAGTTGGTGAGGTACCAGAGTTCCGCAATCGGCTTGCTCAACGCGGCGAGCGGGAGCAGTTGATCAAGCAGTCTGAGCCGCACCGCTGCTAGCCGGGAATCGCAGTCGCTATCGTCAATGGCGGCGGGGGCCAGTTGTTCCTCAACATAGGCGTTGAAACCCATGGTGCGTACCCGTTCAATATCGCCGGGGCGGGGACCATAGGCCATCCGGTTGAGTGCGATCACCTCCAGCGCCGGCAGCGCGGTCAGACCGGCGTTTGTGCGCGGTGTTTCCGCCTGCGCCGGCTGCGGTTGCAGATGGGCCGCAGCGGTGGCGGCGGCGGTCAGCGCGGCCCCTCCGCCCAGAAACCTTCGTCGTGAAATAGCCATAGCTTGTCGCTCCTTGCCAGCATTTCTAACTGACACGCATTACGCGGTTGCTCACCCAAAAGGAAATGTCGCCTCCGGCAGGGCGGAAGAAACCACCCTTTTTCACACACATTTTTGCACATTGTGCAAAAATGTGTGTGAAAGAAAAACAGTACCATGCTGCCGCAGG
>CAKZQX010000520.1 GCA_937141995.1 uncultured Chloroflexaceae bacterium
AATGGCCACACCCGGCAGCGCGGCGGCCACCTCCCTGCGCGCGCCGGCATACCCCCCGGCAGCGCCCGATGCCAGCGCAACGATCAGGTCAAGCAATGTGGGTTGTGTGCGGGCCAGGATCTCGGTTGTATCAATGGGTGTGGGTGTAACCGCAGTTACCAGCATGCTCAACCCAACGGCCAGGGCGATGCCGGAGAAGGTCGAGCGAGCCGCCAGCCGCAGCATGCGCAGATCTCCATGCACAATACTCATCCCCATCGCCAGGATCGGGCTCATCAGAGGTGCCACCAGCATTGCGCCGATAATCACCGCCGGGCTGCCCTGATGCAAGCCCATCGTTGCAATCGTCGCGGACAGGCTGATCAGGATGAAAAAGTCAATACTGGGGTTGGCCGACTGGCGCATCTGCTGCGAAATCTCGGTGCGCTCAAAAATAGTCAGCTTCGGAAAGGGCGCAGAGAGAATCTCCCAGGCGCGTCGTTCCCAGAACCGGCGCGCGCCTTCGTAATGCTTGACCAGCAGCACCGGGCGGGGTGAAGACCGGGCAACTTCGACCGGCAGCCCGCCAAAGATCGCCTGATCCAGCACGCCGCCGCGCGAAGCTCCAAGAATTACCAGATCGAAATCAGGAGCTGTCTCCAGGATATGTTCCCGCACATCCTCGGCGGGGAGGACGCGCAGTTCGACGGGCTTGGCCCCATCCTGCCGACTAATCATCGCCTGGAGCCGCTGACGGGCTTGCTCGATACTATCGGGCAGGTAGGCTTCCTGCACCAGATTCAGCGCAACAATCCGGCCGGGCTGCCCATCAACCATGCGCTGGGCCAGTTTGATCGCCGCCATTGAATTCTGGCTGTCGGCGGTGGGTACCAGGATGCGCTCAATCTGCTCGGGCAGGCAGCCACGTAGCACCACAACATCACATGTCGCGGTACGCACAACCGGATCAAGCAGTGGCCCCAGGTCAAACGGCCCCCCGGTATGCTCACCTTCCCAGCCAAGCAGAATCAGATCAACCCGTTCCTCCTGGGATGTCCCCAGAATCCCATCAACCGGCGATTGAGCCAGGCGTACCAGCACCTCAACCGGCACGGCTCCCACATCAGCCTGATCTACCAGGTACTGCAAATCCTGAAGTTGCGACTGGGCCAACTGCCGCTGGATATGCTGCGGTACCTGATCCGGAAAGATAAAGACCTCCAGCACCAGTACTCGTCCACCCCGCGATTGGGCCAGCATGGCTCCCGACCGAATCAGCGCGGGCGCGGTTTCCGGGTTGGCAATCCCCACCAGCACGGTGTAGACCTTTTTGGGCGGCACCACACCCATATCACTGACAACTGACTCACGGCGGCGCGTTGCCAGTTCCCCCTGGCGCGCATACCCCACATAGTAGAACAGCCCCACCAGCACCCATCCCAGCGCAACCAGGATGGCAGTAACCGGCAGTACCACCGAGAATCCCAGACAAAGCACGCTGGTCAACGCCGGGAAGAGCGGAAAAAACGGCAGCTTCAACCAGCGCTGCTCCGGCAACCGGGCCGGGATCAGCCGCAGCACATAGGGCAGGTTGAGCAGTAGCGAGGTCCACAAAAAGGCCAGCGCGACCAGACTCACCAGCAGCAGGCTGGGCACAAATGCGGCGGCCAGCGCGCTGACCAGCGCCAGCAGTCGCAGCGCAATCAGCGGTGTCCCAAACCCGGGCGAAATTGTCAGCATCTGCTCCGGGAGAAAACCATCCCGGACCATCGACCCCACCAGGCGCAGCATCGTCACCATTGCCCGATCCAGCGCAATAACCGTAATCATCAACCCCATCGTGACGATAATTACTTCCAGCAGCGCATCGCTGGAAATACCCACCTGAACTGCCAGCGTCTCGATGGGAGTTACACCACTCGGGCTCAGACCGACCAGACGCAGCCTGGCTGCCGCCACCAGCGCTCCCATGCTCCCACTCAGCACTAGCGGAACCAGTAGCGCGGGCAGCATCATCCGCTCGGGCCGGCGCATCTCATCACGGCTATCAAGCACCACATGAATGCCCCAGAGACTCGCCGCCATCAGTGCCAGTACCTGCGACAATCCATCCGAGCGGGCAGCAATCTCCAGGAACGGCGCGCCCACCTCTACCGGCTGAAACCAGGTCCAGACCGTAATTCCCAGCAATGTCAGTAGAGTGCCGTACACAATCAGCGTGCGCAACCGCCAGGTACCCTGCGTCCCGATCAAATCGTTGAGCGCCACCAGGATAACCATGCCGGGAGCCAGCCAGCGCAACTCGACGGAGACATTCAGCAGGCGTTCCAGAATAATATTCAGGTAAAGCGCCGCGCCCCACCCCAATAGCGCAATCAACGCCAGATGCCCACCCAGCAACAACCAGCCGGTGGCATAGGTGCGCCAGTCGAGGCTGCCGGCCCGGGCCAGCGCAAACAGCCCGCCGGTACCGGGTGTCACCGCCGCGCGTTCCGCATAGGTCAGGATAATCGGCAGAAACAGCAGGAGTGCCAGCAGATAGGCACGCGGGGTTTGCGTACCGGCCTGCTGAAGAAAAAAGCCAATCAGGATAAATACGCCCAGACCGACCGTCAGACTACTACCCAGCGCAATGATGCGTCGCAGGGAAACCGTTCGGCTAAAGCGAATAGTACGTTGGGTCGCCGTCGAAGGCGAATTGGTCACCATACAGGTATTATCTCCATGATACGACGTACGCGGTCGGTTCCATATCAAGTGTTCATCTGGATGAACGATTTCGATCCGATTCGCCTCCGGCAGGGCGGAAGATTCTATGCTGTTCTCCAAACCATGTGCATACCATGGACATGGTTTGGAGAACAGATCAAAACGTACCATGCTGCCGCAGGCAAATCCGGCTTCCATCGGGTCAAACGTCCAGTTTGAGCACCCACCGCATACGTCCTGTCCATGATGGCATAAAGCATGATGGCATAAAGATAGCCAGGGTATTTCTCAATACACGATGAAGTAAAATCGTGAGAAACCCCTGACTGCAAACCAGACTGAACACGCAGTTTTGCGTATCGCTTACGATAGAACCTGCATACTATGAGTCTTTTGGGGTGAATACGACAGCAGCGGTGCGCCGGTTGTATCCGGTGGTACGTCGAGGTAACGCAGAATCCGGTGCATCAAATCGTGTGCCATCTGCGCCGCGTCATGGTCGTGCAGTTGCACCTGACCGCCGGCCATCATCCCATGGCCCCCGGCGGTGCCATCCTGACCCACCACTGCCCGCGCCAACTGACCGGCACCCCCGCGCCGTCGTCGGTTGCGTACCGACATAATCAGTTGGTCATTGTGAATACCCATGCAGATACTCCACTGCATATCCTCGAGTCGCAGCAGCAGATCGGCCATCTCACCAACCAGGTCGGGGTACTCCATTGAGCCGATGTAGGCAATCACAACATCGCCATAGATCCGCGCCGCCTGGACGGTATCGTTCAATTCACGAAAATAGGCCGGTGGCACCTGCGCATTCTCAATCGCAATCAGTGCATTGACATCAATCAGGGGTTGCAAATAGAGATAGGCCGCGATATCCGCCGCCGTCGCGCCGCGCACCAGACCTAGCGTATCCGTTTTGATGCCATAGAACAATGCCGTTGCCAGCGTAGATGTCGGTTCGATCCCCGCTTCCTGCAAATACTCAGTCATAATCGTTGCTGTTGCGCCAATCTGCGGGCGAACATCCGCAAATGTCACCACTTTATCGTAATCGTTGATGGGGTGATGATCAATAACGATGCGCACCTCCACGCCATTTTCCAGAGCACTGTTACCCGTGCCCGGTTGCGTATCAACCAGCGCAATTGCCGTCGCCTGCCGCATATCACCGGCTGTCAGGCGGCGCATGGGCCGCTGAAGATACCGCACCAGGGCGCGATTCTCCGGGCGACCAATAATACCCTTGTAGCCAATTTGACAGGCGGTATCACTCTTTTGCTCCAACAACTCTTTCAGTGCAACAGCACTGGCAATCGCATCCGGATCAGGATTGTTGTGGGGCAGGATCAAAAGACGTTCAAACCCATGGAGCGTCGATAGCAATGTATCAAGTTGAGATGCCATCACGCGATATCCCCTCTGCTGCCACCTGGTACCTGGGTAATACCAATTGCTCGCAGCCGCTATCTGCGCTCGAGCAGGGAATACCAGGGCCACGCGGAGCAACTGAATGGCACGGCCTGTTGAGTAGGGTGCGACAACCGACCCAGTGTCGGCTCTGCATCGGCAAAGCCACATGGTTGGTGGAACAACACACAACGGTTGCACTGCACATGCTGTATTGGCGAAATATATGTATGCCGAAGTATACCACAGACTGCGCAGATCTGATAGTAACCTGAAAGCAAAATATGCAGGTGTGGCGGCAGTGTAGGAATGCAGATGCGGTGTGCGGCGGCACCAATGTGGGGTGAGCGTGGTTACAAGCCGCACATACTGAACATAAATCGCAAAGTGTGTATGTAGTCTGGCCCCGGACACCCGGTTTTAGCGTTATGATAGATGCACACCCATGATATTTCATAGGCCGGCGCGTTGCCGGCGGATGTCACCCCTATGGACAGGCTGCCTGATAGCAGCGCACATGGTTAGAAATGGACGGAATAATGCACTGGTTAGAATGGTTACGCTGGCTGGAAGAGTTGATAAACAACCCGGTCACCATCCAGAAATTGATTGCTACCATGGTGATCATTGTCGCGGTCTGGCTTGCACGTACACTGCTGGTATTTATTGCCAACCGCCAGTTCGAGGATATCCACATCCGGTATCAGTGGCGCACCTACTCGGGCTATGCCGCCGTGATGCTAGTGATCTTTTTGGTGGGCCCGATGTGGTTTGCCGGGTTGCAGAATGCGCTAACCTACCTGGGTCTGCTCTCGGCGGGTCTGGCGATTGCCTTGCAGGGGCCGCTGGTTAATCTGGCCGGCTGGTTATTCATTATCTGGCGACGGCCATTTTATGTCGGCGACCGGGTGCAACTGAACAACCATGCTGGTGATGTGATCGACCTGCGACTGTTTCAGTTTACGCTGCTGGAGATCGGTAACTGGGTGGATGCCGATCAGAGTACCGGCAGAATTTTGCATGTTCCTAACGGCAAAGTTTTTAGTGAAGTGCTTGCAAACTATAGTCGCGGCTTCCAGTATATCTGGAATGAAATCCCGGTGACAATTACCTTTGAAAGCAACTGGAAGCGCGCCAAGCAGATCTTGCACACGGTTGCCGCGCGCCACGGCTCCAATGTCAGCGAGGCCGCCAAACATAATGTCAAAGAGGCCGCCCGCAAGTTTATGATCTTCTACTCCAAGTATACCCCGACCGTCTATACAGATGTTCAGGATTACGGCGTTGTACTGACCATTCGCTATCTGTGTGACCCGCGCCAGCGCCGGGGCACTACCCAGGCAATCTGGGAAGATATCCTTGAGGAGTTTGCGCTCTGCGCGGATATTGATTTTGCGTATCCCACGCAACGGTTTTACCACAACCTGACGGAGGGGAAGCCGGAGATGCGCGCGCGCAGCGTCGATCAGCCATATTCGGCGCGGAATGTTGGCGAATAAGGGCAATAGCGGCCGCAGGCAACGTCTGCTTTTCGTCTGATCATAATGTCCGATTTGAGAGCCTGCCGCGTAACGCATGAAAATGACAAAAGCATGGCAATTATTGGTTAAAAAGAGTATACTAGAGACTGCACACAGGGAAACCCCCGCACGTAACGCCTGGTACATTTATAGCTGCCGGATATGCTGCACCCACTCGGGAGCCAACCAGACAGCCTGCATACGGCTGGGGAGCGGATCAATGGTAGAACTCGATCTCTGCATGTGGGATTATCAACGCGCCTTCCAGATCTCGGTGAACGCCAGCGCCCAGGAGGCGTTTGGCAATATTGACGCGTCGTTTGAAGCGCGGGTGTTTGTCGTGGGATTTGGGCTTCAGGCGGATGCGATGGGGCATACCATTTGCATCGAACCGGGCACCTGCGATTATGTTGCCGAGTGCTTTGAGGAAGTGCCGCAGATCGCCGCGACGCTGGAGACGTTTGCCACCGAAGAGGATTTCTTCTATCCCTACCCGATGTCACGCATGAGCCGTCTGAGCCAGACCGATCTGCATGGCCGGCAGCAGGCAATGGAGCAGGTGCTCTGGGCCGAAGATGTGGAGCGCGGTTGGCGATCATTTGTGGCCTGGCCGGTTGAAGTCGAGCGCTATCTGGTTTTCTGCGTCCTGCAGTTGTCCCGCCAGACCTGGGAATCGTACTACGCACTCAAGCGGAACCTGACCGATGACGCCGTGCCGATTTCGCGCTCGCTGCTGTATGCGCTGGTTGAGGAGTTTCTAGATGGTTGCACCCGGGCATTGATCCTGCCGAACCCGGGCAGTATGCGCTATGTGATTGACCGGGCCAGGGATGAACTTCACCGTAATGCGGGCCGCCGCCTGATGCATACGGTTGCCCGCGCCTGCAAAAACTGTGAACTGATTGATATCCTGTACGACTCGCTGGCCGAACTCTCGGCGACTCACTACGAGGGCACCGACAGCCACGGGGATATGCTGATTGCGTCCCAACACCATCCCAATATCAAGGTGATTGTGCGCTTCAATCGGCCCATTGCCCTGACGGACATGCGTGCGGTGCGCAAAACCCTGCAGATGACCCGAACAAATCTCGCTGCCCTGGTAGACGGCTCGCGCATCTACGGTCTGGGACGGATCGTCGGTACCTACGACCCGGATCGCGAGGATCTCTTTATTGTCACCTTTACCGGCTATCATGCCTGGGTGCTGGCCCACGCCGGCAATATCCTGATGCGCGTGCGCCATGGTCAACCGCTTCTCTCCACCCGCGCCCTGGACGAGACGCAGTTCAAGTCCATTATCCGGCGTGTCTTCGATAGCATTGAAACGCTGGATCGGGAGCGGTTGATCCAACTCGCCCACGCCGCCACCCGGCAAGGGCGTGGAACAATTCTGGTTATCTCGGATCAGGCCCGGCGTGAAGCGATCCGGCTCTCCACCCAGGCCATGCCGATCAGCCCGGTGATGCTCAACCCGCAACTGATGGAAGCAGTAACGGCGATTGATGGCGCGGTTCTCATTGACCAGACCGGCACTTGCTTTGCGATGGGTGTCATTTTGGATGGACTGGCTTCCGACCGTGGCACAGCCTCACGCGGTGCGCGCTATAACTCGGCCATTCGCTATGTGCAAACAGCGCGCACGCTGGGGCATCGTTGTGTGGCGCTGGTCGTCTCGGAGGATGGGCCGATTGATATCTTCCCCGACCTGCTACCCCAGATCCGGCGCAGCCTGATCCTGGAGAAGGTTGCGGCATTTAAGGAAATGGCCGAGAGCAGCGAAGTACGCCGCCGGGACTTCAACCGCCTGATGGACTGGTTCCAGCAGTATCGTTTCTGTCTGTGGGACAAGGTATGCAGCGATATTAACAGCGCGCGCAAGCGCATTGAGCAGAAGCTCGAGCCGTCGCGTATCTGGATAAGTTGGCCGGAGTTTACCCCTAACCCTGACCTGGATGACTCCTATTTTATTGATGAGGATGATTGACACGAGCGACGCGGTGGGCCTGCAAACCAGACGTTTGACCCTACGACCGCACCTCAATCTCGGCTCCGATTGCGCGCAGTTTCTCGGGTATATCGGCATAGCCTCGCTCAATGTAGCGAATGCCGCTCAGTTCACTTGTACCCCGCGCAACGAGGGCCGCAATCAGGTAGGCAAACCCTGCGCGCAGATCCGGGATGGCAATCTCCGCGCCCTGGAGCTTCGTCGGCCCACGCACAATGCAACTGTGCAGATGATCATGATTGCGGAAGCGGCAGAACTTGCTGCCGAGGCAGGCCGTCGAGAGATCAATATCTGCGCCCATCTTGCGTAGCGCCTCGGTGTAACCAAAGCGATTTTCGTAGACCGTTTCATGCACAACCGAGACACCGCGCGCCTGGGTCAACAAGACCACAAAAGGTTGCTGCCAGTCGGTCATAAAACCGGGGTGGACATCGGTTTCGATATGCGTTCCGCGCAGCAGATCCTCCCGCCGAAAGAAGGTCATACCCTCTCGATCAACGGTGAAATCCCCACCGGTCTTGCGCAACATATTCAGGAACGAGATCATATGCTCCTGCTGTGCATTTGGGATCGTAATCCGGCCATTCGTCGCAACCGCCGCCGCCGCAAATGAAGCTACCTCGATCCGGTCGGTAATGGCGTGGTGGCTGGTACCATGCAGTCGTGGCACTCCTTCGATAATCACCGTGCGGTCCACATCAACCTGGATCAGCGCGCCCATCTTTTGCAGGAACAGCATCGTATCAATCACTTCCGGCTCGACTGCGGCATTCTCGATGACAGTTGTGCCCCGCGCCAGCGTTGCGGCGATCAGAATATTCTCGGTTGCGCCGACACTCGGATAGGGCAGGCGCACCGTTGTGCCATGCAACTCCCGGCCTGTTGCCTTGTAGCGGTCACCTTCGTCAACAATCTCCGCGCCCATGGTTTCCAGTGCCTTGATATGAAAATCGACCGGGCGGGGACCAATGTTGCAGCCGCCAACCGTCGGCACCGTCACCTCGCCGGTACGATGCAGCAGCGGACTGAGCATCAGAATCGGGATACGGTTAAACCCGGAATATTTCTGGCTGACAACACTGCCGGCAATCTTCGCCGTCTGCACCCGCAGGGTATGTTCATCGAGCCACTCGTAGGTCGTGCCGATATTCTCCAGCATATCCAGGATGACACTGATCTCGGAGATACGCGGAACATTGCTGAGGATGCAGGGCTCATCGGTCAGGAGCGAGGACACCAGTTGTTTGCTGATCGCATTCTTCGCGCCACTGATGGCAATACTACCATTGAGCCGGCGTCCGCCGGTAATCCGGTATCGTTTCTCGGTTTGCATATATTATCCTCGTCTGATGCTGCATCAGGCCACTTCATACTAAGGCCATAGTAGCACAGGTTGTGGAGTGGTACAATTATGTTCAGGTGATATACTGTAATGAAACGAACAGATGTCCCGAGACATAACGTTTGAACGTTGAACCGTTTGAGAAGATGGCAACGATGGCGGAACAAATTATCACCCAGGACTATGGACTTCCCGAAACGCCGATGATGCGCAAACTGCGTGAGCAGGGCCGGGAAGCAGGGCCGGGAAGCAGGCCGGATCGAGTTGCTGCTGCGGCAACTTACCCGGCGGTGGGGATCGCTGGGTGCCGACACGCGGGCCAGGGTGCAGCAGTTTGGCGCAACGCAACTGCTGGATCTGGCGGATGCGTTGCTGGATTTCAGCAGCGCGGACGACCTGGAGCAGTGGCTTGCGTCGCACACACCGGATGAACCGGCGTAGTGTGATAGAAGCGTGCTCATATCCAGTGATATGGTATAGCTATCCACCATCTTCAGAAAAATATTGTGCAGCGGTAGTGATGACCACATAATAGTGTGATATGTCGAGGAGCAGGGTTGCGCCCTGCTCCTTTACTCTGTCGGCTCTCTGTAATACCGATAACGGCTATTCGTGTCCTGCTTCCGTTTCCAGCGCAGCAATGACCGCCGCGGCATGATGGTGCATATGGTGGACATGGTCTGCCTTACTATGCTTCCCGGTCGGCGCTTCCACGTTATGGATAAACGCATGAAGCTGATGAATAGCAACTGCCGGCTGTCCCCGATCATAGGCCGCCTGCGCTGCATCCAGGGTGTCAAGCAGGCTACGCGCAATGTCCTGGTTGTCGATATGGCCCATGTCGGCGGCATGCCCGACACATGGACAGAGTGCGGCAATGGATGCTGCATCACACGCATGATGTCCAGATTAGGCGCTGGTTCTTGCCGGAATGATGAGAACCAACATACCCGACAGCAACATCACTAACACGACTCGCATGCAGTATCTTCTCTTTCATCAATGGCTTGTCTCTATCACACAAGTTACGCGGTGCGGACTGTTCCGGCCTCGTGCCAGACCCGAACGCCGGCTTCGCCTGCGGCAGTGTGGTCTTGGTTTATCCTTATTAGCCTGGGTGTGGCACATGCTACACATATCAGTATACTGTCTCTGCAACAACTCATTGATCGGGCCGACCGGGCGCTCTATGCGGCGAAGCAGGCCGGTCGCAATCGGGTCATGGTCTGGGAGCATGATCTGTGCAGGAACCCATAAAGCTAACGCTGCTGTCAACCACCTGTCACAACAGAAAGAGGAATTGTATGCTAGAGCAGCAAGGCATCATTGAGGCACTCCAGGCTGAAAATGCGCGCTTGCAGCAGCGGGAAGCGCTGTACCGTTCCCTGTACGATGCAATGACCGCAGGCGTAGCGCTCCATGCGCTGATCACTGATGCCGGCGGTACCCCGATTGATTACCATATGCTGGAGATCAACCCGGCATTTACGCTCATCACCGGGCTACCACGTTCGGCCACGGTTGGGCGTTCGGCATCGGAGGTATATGGTACTGACACACCGCCCTATCTGGAACAGTACGCGCGGGTGGTTGCGACCGGCGAGTCTGTTACCTTCCAGACTACCTTTGCCCCGCTCCAGCAGACCTTCCTGATTACCGCCATTGCAACTGCCCCCGATCAGTTTGCCACCATCTTGACCGATATCACGACCCGTGAGCATACCGAAGCCGCCCTGCGTGCGAGCGAGGAGCGCTATCGAGCAGTGTCGGAACTGACGTCCGATTTTGCTTTTGCCCTCACCCTGCGATCGGATGACTCTCCGATAACGGAGTGGATTACCGATGCCTTCACCCGCATCACCGGCCTGACACGCGCGGAGGCCGATGATCCTGAGACGATGAGCAAGATCGTGCATCCTGATGATATTTCACGCCTGGAGCAGCATCAGCGTCAGGTACTGGCCGGACATGATCCCGGTATCATCGAGTTTCGCATTCTGCGCCAGGGTGAGGTACGCTGGTTGCGCCACTATTTCAAGCCCGTGTGGGATAGCGTGCAGGGGCGGGTTGTGCGTGTCTATGGCGCAGCGCAGGATATTACGGAGCAGAAGCGCATAGAGACGGCGCTCCAACGACGGGACCGCATCCTGGAAGCCATTAGCGTTGTTGCGGCCTCCTTCCTGGATACAAAGAGTTTTGGCCGGAATATCCAGTTGTTGCTTGAGCGCTTAGGCATAGCGGCAGAGGTGAGTCGCGTTTATCTGTTTGAAAATATGTGTACATCAGCCGAAACCGTCGCTATGCGACAGCTCTATGAATGGATAGCGCCGGGGATACATCCCCAGATCGATAATCCGGTCCTCCAGGATTTGCCCTACCAGGCGAGCGGATTTGCGCGTTGGGAAGCTGTGCTACGTCAGGGAGATGCGATCTATGGAGAGGTGGACGACTTTCCACCTGAGGAGCGTGTGATTCTGCACGCACAAAACATCCAGTCTATCGCAATTGTCCCGATTTTTGTCGATTATCACTGGTGGGGGTTCATTGGCTTCGATGAGTGTGCCCAGCAGCGTACCTGGTCAATGTCTGAACTGGATACCCTGCGGACGGCGGCGGGGGTGGTGGGTGGCGCTATTCAACGCCGGCAGATTGCGCTGGCGCTGCAGGCCGGCGAAGAGAAGTACCGCACCCTCTTTGACCGGGTGCCGGTCGCGCTCTGTCGTTCCACGCCGGACGGTCGGTTTCTGGATGTGAACCAGGCGATGGTGCAACTGCTTGGCTATCCAACCCGAGAAGTGTTGCTGGCTGTACCTTCATTGGACCTGTATGTTGAGCCGACGGAGCGCCGGCACTGGCAAGCCGCTATCGAACAGGGTGAGCATGTGCATAATTACGAGATACGGTTTTATCGCCGGGATGGAACGGTTATCTGGATCAACAGCCATATCCATGCGGTACGCGATGATACCGGGCATGTGGTTGCCTATGAAGCAAGCCTGGAGGATATCACCGATCGCAAAGCCTATCAGCAGCAGATCGAACGGTTAGCCTTCACTGATCCGCTCACCGGTCTGGCTAATCGGCGTCACCTCTACGAAGCCGGGGCCGCAGCACTGCTGGCTGATCCGGAACGTACCGCGCTGCTTTATCTCGATCTGGATCGCTTCAAGGCCTTTAATGATACCCTGGGCCACGATGCCGGTGATGATTTACTGGTGCAGGTCACCCGCCGTTTGCAGGCGGGAGTTGATCAGGCTGGACTGCTGGCCCGTATCGGCGGTGATGAATTCGCTGTGCTGCTCACAGATACTGATCGGGACGCAGCGGTGGCCCTGGCAGAGGGACTGCTCGACCAGTTGCGCCACCCATTTGAATTGCCCGACTTGCGGGTGTATCTCAATGGAAGCATCGGGATCGCACTCGGTACTACTGGCCTGCCAGGGTTTAGTATGCTCCTGACGCGAGCCGATATTGCAATGTATCGCGCCAAACGTACCCGGACCGGAGTGCAGGTGCATGATCCGGTGAATGGCGGGCTCTCACCTGAGCAGATGCATATCGAAGCCGAGTTTCGGCAGGCGCTGACAGCCGGCCGCCTGCGGCTCTACTACCAACCCATTCTTGATATGGAAACCCGGCAGCTTTTCGGTGTGGAGGCGTTGGTGCGCTGGCCGCATCCGACCTATGGGTTGCTCACGCCGGGACGCTTCTTGCCGCTGGCCGAAGAGATCGGGCTCCTGGGCGTTCTGGATAGCTGGGTGTTGCAGGCAGCGCTCACTCAGGCCGCCCGATGGCAGGCAGTTGGGGTTCCGCGTACCGTAACGGTCAACCTGAGTGCGCCCTCGTTCCGGCGGGTCGATCTGGTTGAGCATGTGGCCGCCCTCTTGAACACAACCGGAGTTGCCGCCGAGCGTCTCGTGCTTGAACTGACCGAACAGATCGCGCTGCATGATCTCTCCCTGACCTACCAGGTGCTGACGGAATTGCAGGCGTTGGGTGTGCGGGTGGCTCTGGATGATTTTGGAACCGGGTATGCGTCACTCACCCACCTGCGGAAGTTGCCGATTGACATTCTCAAAGTTGAACGGGGATTTACGGCAGGTATTGGGCATAATTACAAAGATGAAGCGGTGCTGCGGGCGGTGCTGGCACTGGGTGAGGGGTTGAATATGATTGTCATCACTGAAGGGGTTGAGCATGAAGCGCAGCGGGCCTGGTTGCATGCTGCCGGGGGCCGGCATATTCAGGGCTACTTGATCGGGCGACCAGCCGCCGCCGATGAACTTGATGCACAATATCCTGGAGTGCATTCTGCCTGACACATCAAACAGTGTCGGAACTGGCCCCAGTTTGCCAGAATCGTGCCCCTGGGGTACGCTGTAGATGATATACGCACACGGTTGCCCTGTTCGGAGGGGAATACAGCGGTACTATGCAGAGGGTCATCAACCGCGTGGAGGCATGCTCGACCGGAATTGCGCGAACAATCTGTCATGCCGGTGCGGGCGAAGACCATAGAAGGAGGGCAACAATGTCAATTCACCTAACACCGCGCCTCTGGCTGGCACTCTTCGCGCTGGCGCTGGCGGTCTATGCGGCGGTTCCACTGCTGCCGCTGGTAAGTAGTCTGGGGTTACTGCTGTTTCTTACCGCTCTGTTGGCCCTGTTGATTAACCCGCTGGCTGCGCGGCTGGAACGGCGGGGCATTCATCGGCAGATTACCGCAGTGGGAGTAGTGATTATTATCGGGTTAGTGCTGGGGTTTCTGGTACTCCAGATAATGCCGCTCCTGGTGCGTAGTTTTAGCGCCCTGGCGCAGTTGATCACCCAGAGCGCTCCCGAGTTGCGAGCCGAGTTATCCCAATTGACGGGGGTCGAGGCGCTGGGTACCGCTGACGCCTCCGTAATCCGGAATGTCACCGATATTCTCCAGCAGACATCCGGCGTTATTGGTACGCTGGCCGGGAAGATTGGCAACCTCTTTTTTACCCTCTTTGTGATGGTTGTGCTGGTCATAACGCTGGTCAGTAAGCCGCAAGTTAGCCGGAACCTGATGCAGTTTTTTGTGCCGCAACGCTACCATGCGCGGGTCACGGAACTTACGTTGCGTGTGAGTGAGGGCCTTGCGCGCTGGTTTGTGGCCCAGGTCAGCATCAGTCTCTACTACATCATCGCCTATGGTCTGGTCAATACCTGGCTGGGTGTCCCCTACGCTCTGCCAATTGCTATTCTCAGTGGCCTGTTAGAGTTTATTCCCTATCTGGGTGGCATTATCGGATTGGCCCTATCGGTTCTGGCGGCTGCTACCGTTAGCCCCGCGACAGTGATATGGGTGATCATTACCAACACCTTGATTGGCACCGGATGTGTCTACGTTGTGTCACCGTTTATGTATGCGCGGGCGATTAACATTCCGGTTGCGGCCATTCTGTTGGGGCTGTTTATCGGCCTGCAAATAGGGGGCTTTTTTGCGGCTCTCTTAACTATTCCAGTGGTAACGATTGTGCTGATTCTGGTGCGCGAACTCCGGCCACCGTTTGCGCCACCGGAGAAGACGCCGGTTGCCAGGCCCACTCCGGCGGTTGTGCCGCAATCAACCGAGGATGATCCGGTCAAAAGTTGAGGGGGAGCAATGTCTGTGTAGCAAGTGTGTTGCCACGGTTCGGGGGAATACATGCAGGTGTTTTGTGGAAATAAACGATGATTACCCGGTCAAAGCTACTACATATCGTGCAGGAAACTATCATTGAGTTCAGGAATGACGATGGTCGATTGCTCGGTGCGGCGATGGTCTACTATGTCCTGCTGTCGCTCGTGCCGATACTGCTCCTGCTTATCGCCATATCCGGGCTCTTTCTGCGCTTTTCGGACACGGCGAATGTGCTGAAACAGCAGATCTTAGAGACGGTGACGCTGCTGGCCGGGTCGGAGCTCCGTCTCATGCTGGAGCAGGCTCTGGATGATCTGCAGCAGAACTCGCTGATTGCCACCGCGATTAGCCTGTTGATCCTCCTCTACGGCGCATCAATTGTCTTCCGGCATCTGAACTTTAGTTTCCGCAAGATCTGGAAGCCAACCGCCGAGATGACCTCGCTCAACCAGACGGTCCGGCAGACGGTTATCGAAACCCTGCTGGATCGGGCCACGGCCTTTGTGATGGTGATCCTGATGAGTCTGCTGCTGATAAGCACATTTGTTATCACGGCAGTTCTCCAGGGGGTTAAACTGGTGTTGGGGTATATTCCCCTCTTTGGCAATATTGCCACCTGGTTGCTCGATCCAATGGTGACGCTGGCGCTGGCAACCCTTACCTTTGCGCTGCTGTTCAAATATCTGCCGCCGGTTGCTATGCACTGGCGGGATGTCTGGTTTGGCGCGCTCCTCTGTGCGGTGGGGTTTAGTGTCGCCGGCCTGCTGCTAACGCTTTACATCGCTTTCATTGGTGTGCGCAGTGCCTTTGGAGCGCTGGGTACGCTCCTGATCCTGATGCTCTGGGTGTATGTTTGCAGTATGATTCTATTTTTCTGTGCGGAGTTTTGTAAAGTATTTGCGCGGTATTGAGGTGTGTCCGCTTTGATTTACACGAGCTACGCGATTGCTCCTTTGAAGAATGCGGTGTTATTGACATAACGTACGCGGTTGAGATCCAAACTGGACGTTTGACCCGATGGAAGCCGGCTTCGCCGGCGGCAGCATGGAATCTTCCGCCCTGCCGGTGGCGATATTTCCCGCCAAACGCGGGATCGCCTGATCCATGGCAGCATTGACCGTTTCGCGTTTTTCGCTCATTTCGCGGCGTTCGTGGTCCAAACACCTACCCATAATGAGTCAATCCGGCCCTATCTACTCCTCCAACAAACAGTGCAGCCTGGGCGAAACATCGATCAGTTCAACCCGGCAGACCGGTCCCAAACTCGGGTTAGCCCGCGCAAGCTGTTCTTGCCGGCCCATGCCCGGCTGTTCCGGTACTGTCAGGGCTGGATAGGAGATGCGCAGATGCTCACGGTACCAGGGGAACTCGAGTAACGGCTCGACCACCACAAACATATCGGGGCGTTCCGCCAGCGCGTAGTGATAGTACCAGAGGGGAAATGTATCAAGATCTGATGTTGTTAGCACAATGGCCTGATCCGGTGCCTCGGTCAGCACCTGCCGGGCATAGTCCGTTGCGCGCCGATCAGCGCTTGCATCAACCTGCCGGGCATTGGTCGGCACCGGCCACGCCGGCAGAATGACCAGCAAGAGCGCTAACGCCAATCGACTGTAGTTACGCTGTGGACATACCCGCA
>CAKZQX010000521.1 GCA_937141995.1 uncultured Chloroflexaceae bacterium
AAGATAACACTCTCGGTGCGCTCAAGCTGATCCGTCAGCCGCTTGAGCCGCAGTTGCGAGTGAATCCGCGCCTGAAGCAGACTCTGCTCAAAGGGTTTCGTTAAAAAGTCATCAGCACCGGCTTCCATCCCCCGTCGGCGATGCTCACGGTCATCGAGCCCGGTCAGCATTGTCACCGGAATAAGCGCCGTCCGCTCGTCATCTTTGAGCCGCTTGCAGACGGTAAAGCCATCAAGTTCAGGCATCATCACATCCAGCAGAATAAGATCGGGTTGCATGTCGGCCACCAGGCGCAACGCTTCTAGCCCATTGCTGGCTGTGGCCGGTTCAAATCCTTCGCGCTGAAGGAATCGTACAAGCACATCGAGAATGAGTGGATCGTCATCAACCACCAGGATTTTCGCGGACACGCTCACACCTTTCTTGCTGAATGTTTTGACAAGAGCACGTAGAGCATCAGGGTGAAAGCATCTCGATCAGGGGACTGAGTTGCATGTAACGTGTGCGATCATAGGTCTACGTTCGCCTGTTAGTATAGCATACCCCCCTGCCGGCGAAAAGTAGCAGTTGCGCAACTTTCAATCTTGGAAAGCATCCAGGAGATGAAACCGGGGGGTGGTGTATGCCGGATCGCAGTGGTGGGTGGTAATAAACTGTTCCATAGTGGTGGAGAAGGCCCGCAGGTCAATGCCCATATAGTGATCGGGCAGAGTTACCAGCCGGGCCTTGCTCTTGGTCCAGTTGAGCTGCATGCCGCGCAGATTGCCCTGTTGCCATTTAACCAGGGCGGCGGCCGCCTGAATAATGCCTTTGTAAAAGGTCGCATCCATCCCTGACGCGGCCAGCCAGCAGGTTTCCCACTGCTCATGCGCATGCCAGAAATGTCCGGTATTAAACAGGCGTATACCTTCATGGTAGGCCGGCGGATAGTGCATAATACAAAGCAGAAGCCACCCGGATGTTTGAAGATCGCAGGTGGCTTATTACGTGATTAACCGTACGCGCGTTAGTAGCTGCTGCATGTTGAGCAACCACCACCACTGCTCTGCTCCTCGGCGTCGCTGCCCTCTTCTTCCGTGCGGAATGAGTGGCCACAGCCACAGCCGGAAACGGCATTGGGGTTCTCGATCTTGAACCCGCCGCCCATCAGGTTATCGACATAGTCAACCGATGCGCCTTGTAGATAGCGCGCGCTGATCGGGTCAACCAGAATACGCAGCTCACTGCTGGTGAAATCGTTATCGCCCTCGCGCACTTCATCATCAAACGTCATCCCATACTGCAACCCGGAGCAGCCACCGCCCGATACAAAGACGCGCAGGGCATAGCCCTCCAACTCACGCTCTCGCATCATGGAACTCAACCGATCCGCGGCGAGTTGGGTGACTTCGAGCAACGGGGTTGTTGTTGTCTGGGTTTCCGCACTATGCTCGGCAACTGACATGCGTCTATCCTCCTCACAGTTTATTCTTTGTACGTGTGCGTACAAGTATACCAGATGTAGTCAAGAATTGCTAGTCTTCTCTTTCAAAAGGTCGTGGCGATGGAGACCGGCGATTGGTAACTGGGGATTGGGAACTGGGAACTGGGGATACAAATTTGAATTTTGCATTGCGGGCTGCCTCGGCAGGCCGTGGTGCCTTCGGTTCCCTTTGGGGGGCGTTCGTTGGTAGGGGCGGTG
>CAKZQX010000522.1 GCA_937141995.1 uncultured Chloroflexaceae bacterium
GCTGGAGGCCGTGGTGCCGCGTCGAGAGGGTGATGCGGCCGAGGTGGCGGCGCGCCTCCGCTCTTACCAACGGCGCAACGCCGTGGCGGCCACCGCCCACCGGAAACAGCTCGCAGCCTGGATTGTCGCTATGGATGTGTAAACCCTCGCTGTAGTACTAGCTTTTGGTGCGAAACTCATTAGGACGCCATGAAACGAGTTGCTCCCAACATTCATGCGGCACCGACCAGCGCCAACTGCGACGGGTCAGGCCGTTGTGCGGGCAATCACCCGCAGATTGTGGGCGATCAGGCCCAACCCGACCCAGCGGTGCATCCCGGCGTCGCCGTGGGAGTGTTAGCAATGCACGGACGAACAAGTAAACTCCGCAACGTTGCGCAGAAGAGAACATCCAGACTGCGCTATCCTCTTCTGCACAACTACACGCAATACTCAGATAAGTCGCACTAGCTCTAAAATCCTACAATCCTTTCACACATCCAGATTCCGCACCTCAGTCGCATGCGCCTGGATGAACTTGCGGCGGGGCAGGACCAGATCGCCCATCAGCATCGTGAAGGTTTCGTCGGCCTTCTGCGCATCCTCCAGCGTCACCTGGAGCACCACGCGGTTCGTCGGGTTCATCGTCGTCTCCCAGAGTTGGTCGGGGTTCATCTCGCCGAGCCCCTTGTAGCGCTGAATATCGACCTTTACACCATCCGAGATCTGCTTCAAGTACTCGTCGCGCTCGTTGTCCGAGTAGACATAGGTCTGCTGCTTACCATGCTTAAGGCGGTAGAGCGGCGGCTGCGCGATGTAGAGATGCCCGTTGGCAATCAGCGGGCGCATATAGCGGAAGAAGAAGGTCAGCAGCAGCGTACGAATATGGCTGCCGTCCACATCCGCGTCGGTCATAATCAGAATGCGATGGTAGCGCAGCTTGTCGGTGCTGAACTGCTCGCCGATGGCCGCGCCGATGGCGGTGATCATCGCCTTGACCTCGGCATTGGAGAGCATCTTGTCGATGCGGCTCTTCTCGACATTGAGGATCTTCCCGCGTAGCGGCAGGATCGCCTGGAAGCGGCGGTCGCGGCCCTGCTTCGCACTTCCCCCGGCGCTGTCGCCCTCCACAATATACAACGCACACCGCGCCGGGTTGGTGTCGGAGCAGTCCGCCAGCTTGCCCGGCAGCGAGAGCCCCTCCATCGCGCTCTTGCGGGCTGTCTCGCGTACCTTCTGAACGGCCAGGCGCGTCCGGGCGGCGGATACGGCTTTCTCGATGATCCGGCGGGCATCGCCGGGGTTTTCGTCCAGCCAGGTGGAGAGCGCATCGCTCACGACGGTAGCCACGGCACTGGCGGCCTCCGGGCTGACCAGTTTCTCTTTGGTCTGCGAGCTAAACTGCGGGTCTTTCAGCTTGACACTGATCACGGCAGTCAGCCCCTCACGCACATCGTCGCCGGTCAGGTTGGCGTCGTTCTCTTTCAGCATGCTTTTGCTACGGGCGTAGCTGTTGATCACCCGCGTCAGCGCGGTGCGGAAGCCGGTCAGATGCGCGCCGCCGTCAGTGTTGTTGATGTTGTTGGCAAAGTTGTAGACCGAGTCGGTATCGTAGTTGTCGGTATACTGCATCGCCACCTCAACCGCCACATCGTCCACGGTGCGCTCCACATAGAACGGCACGCGATGCAGGGCGTTCTTGTCCTTGTTGAGATGGCGCACATAGGAGATTACCCCGCCCTCAAAGTAGAAGTTGACCTCGTTGCCGGTACGTTCATCCAGAAAATGGAAGCGCAGCCCCTTGGTCAGGTAGGCCATCTCGCGGAAGCGCTGAGCCAGCACGCGGAAGTTGTAGTCCAGCCCATCTTTGAAAATCTTCACATCCGGCAGAAAGCTGATGCTGGAACCAGTGCCCTCGGCGTCGGCAATATCCTTGACCGGCCCTTGCGATTTACCGGCGAAATACTTCTGCATCCAGAGCCGCCCATGCCGCCGAACCTCAATCTGCATCCACTCGGAGAGCGCATTCACCACCGAGAGACCCACGCCATGCAGCCCGGATGAGACTTTGTAGCCGCCCTGACCGAACTTGCCCCCGGCATGCAGCTTGGTCGCCGCCAGTTCCAGCGCCGAGATATTATGCTTGGGATGGATATCGACCGGAATACCACGCCCATTGTCTACCACAGTCACGGAGGCGTCCGACCTGATTATGATCGTAATCTCATCGGCAAAGCCCGCCAGCGCCTCGTCCACCGAGTTGTCTACCACCTCACGGATCATGTGATGCAGCCCGTCGATATCGGTCGTTCCGATATACATACCAGGGCGCATGCGTACCGCTTCGGTCTCTTCGAGCGCCGTGATCTGATTCGCATCATAGGAATTATCGTCAAACTGTTGTTTTGCTTCTGCCATAGGTTATGTTTGCTCCTTTTACGCTACGGATACGAGCGACCGTTCGCCTTTCCAACGCTGCAATCGGTCACGATAGAACACTAACCGCGCGGCGATCAGGCCGCTCTGAATATAGGCGCTACTGCTGACGGAACCACCATCCTCAGGTAGTTTGTCGCCCGTGCGCGCCAGACAACCGCCAGGCCGGACTCAATCACCATACTCAGCAATAGCAGCACCGGCACGCTCAACGGATTGTGTCGGACAATATGAACACTGTTGTAGATGGCCCGCAGGGAACCGACATCGCTGATCAGCATGGCCTCAATCCCAAAGCTGGTGTAGACCCAGACCCAGAACAGGGCAATCGACCGGTTTTGCACCAGACGTTGCGGGCTGCGCAATGTCCGGCGAAATCGGTGCCGGCGCAGATGCAATCCGGTCACTCAGACTGCGGATAAGAGGCGCGAGCGAGAGGCGTGTCCCCAACCAGAGGGAGAGAGCCGGAACAATGGGCATCACTACGACCCGGTGTCGCCGGTTCAGGGCCACATAGCCTGCGCTGACAGTGTCGATGAGACCTGGGGTTTGAGGCTTTACAACGGCCAAGGCGACCTCCTCGTAACATCTTTATTATACCACATCCGGGCGCTTCTGGGAAATAATCCCGTACATT
>CAKZQX010000523.1 GCA_937141995.1 uncultured Chloroflexaceae bacterium
ATATCAAGGCGGATATCCCGTTGCGTCGAGCAAAAGCTGATGAGTAGGACGAGTTACCTGACGGTCAGATGCCGTCAAAACAGGTAACGCTATGCAAGTCGGGTCAACCAGTATTCGCTTTTCACCGCAAGCGAAAGTTATCGCCGTTGCAATTATTGTTGGGTTAGCTATTCTCCTATTGACGCATGTTGTTCATGTCTTAACACCATTTATTGCGGCGATTATTACAGCATATCTCTTTCATCCCCTGGTTAGCGTGCTCCAACGGCGCACCGGGATTGGTCGTGCCTTCTGGATTATTGTGCTTTATGTGCTGGCCTTCTCGCTGCTCTCCTGGCTCTGGACCTGGGGTTGGCCGCGGATTGTATCTCAGTCGCAGGAGTTGTCCACTCAGTTGCCCCTGATTATCGAAGATATAAACCATGCACTCGGTGGGCGCGAAACGGTCGAGTTGGGGGGTGGGGTGACGTTAAACCTGGCTCCGCTCGAAGAGCAGATTATTGCGGTGATTAGCGATCTGGGACGCACGTTGAGTGGTAGTGTGCCGGGGTTGGTGTTCTCGGCGCTGGAGACGTTGATCTTTACGCTTGTCTATCTGATTGTCACCTTTTACCTGCTGCTCCAGGCGGGCCAGTTGCGCGCGTGGACCGTACGGCTAATTCCACTACCCTACCGTGCCGAGATCTGTGATCTTGGGCACCAGATTGACCGGGTGCTCGGCGCGTATGTACGCGGGCAGTTGATCCTCATTGTCATTATGTCGGTGCTACTCTATATTCCTCTGTCGATCCTGGGTGTTCCGTATGCCCTGGTGATTGCCATTGCCTCGGGGGTGCTGGAGATTATCCCCATTCTAGGGCCGTGGGCCGCTGCCGGGGTTGCGATGCTGGTTGCGCTCTTCCAGCCAGAGGTGCCCTTCGGGTTCTCGAACCTGGGACTGGCCGGGTTGCTTGCTATCATCTATTTTGCTCTGCGCCAGGTGGAAGACCATTTTATCATTCCCAACCTGATGGGCTCGCTGGTGCGACTGCATCCAGCCGTGGTAATCTTTGCTATCCTGGCGGGTGGTGCGCTGGCAGGCGTGTTTGGCCTGCTGATCTCGATACCCGTAGCCGCTGTGACCCGCATTCTACTGGCGTATGTCTATCGCAAGTTAGTTGACTCACCGGAACCACCGCCACCATCGTCACCACCTGATACCGAAACCAGTGATACACCCGCAGCCGAGATCAGCCATGCCGGCGCGTATGCCTCATCAAGCGGGAGTTAAGGTGGATGACTGCCGACTCTACCATATCAGTCACCCAAAACGACCATGATTACCATCCGCGAGGCCACGACAGACGAAGACCTGGCCGCCTGTGCTGTACTGCGCGCAACCTACACCACGCGCGCCGCCTGGCAGTTTCTCTCAGACGAGCATCTGCCGGAGGGGAGCGAAGGTGCGCAGGGCGCATCGGTTGTGCAGTTTTATCTGCGGCAGACGCGCCTGCCGCGGAAAATTGTGCTGCGGTTGCCGTCCGCGCTGGTGCCGCTGAGTGAAGTCTGGTCCGCCTGTGCTGTCCGGCTG
>CAKZQX010000524.1 GCA_937141995.1 uncultured Chloroflexaceae bacterium
AACTGGCCGAGACGCTCCTGCATACATACGTACCCATGGCAATTAGCACGCGCCTGGCCGCCGGTCAGGATGCCTGGCTGGCCGAACTGCGGCGTATGACGGTTATGTTTGTTGGCGTAGGCGGACTGGACTATGAAAGCCCTACAGCGTTAGCCGCGCTACAAGCCTTTGTCACGGCGGCCCAGACGATCATCAATCGCTACGAGGGTAGCCTTAACAAGATTACCGTAGACGATAAGGGCACTGTGCTGCTGGTACTCTTCGGTGTCCCGCCGCTGACCCACGAGGATGATCCAATCCGCGCCCTGGCATGCGCGCAGGACCTTCAGGCGCTCGCCACCTGCGCCGCAGGACGACAAGCAGCAACGCCTGACGCAACCCCGCCGTCGATGCCGCCCGATGTTCTGTTACGGATGGCGATTGGCATCACCAGCGATACCGTTTTTACCGGGCCGGTGGGCAGTCCCACCCGCCGCGAGTATACCGTCATCGGTGATGCGGTGAACATGGCGGCCCGGTTGATGCAGGCGGCCGGAGCCGGCATAATCCTGTGTGACCGGACAACGGCGGAACTGGCCCAGAAGCAGTGGCAACTGGAGATGCTGCCACCGCTGACCGTCAAAGGCAAGCCGTTACCAATCAGCGCCTACCGCTTTGCGGGACGCCGCATCCACCTGGTACCGGGCAATAATCATACGCTGATCAATCGCGTCCATGAGTTACAGTTGTTAAAACAATACATGGATGAAGTTGAACACGGCATGGGCCAGATTGTCTCCCTGATCGGCGACGGCGGCATGGGGAAGACACGGATGGTGCAGGAGTTGCTGACTATGGCCCAGGCCCGCCGGATACGCTGTCTGACGGGTACAGCCGGCAGCACTGATCAGCAGACGCCCTACATGGTCTGGCGCGAAGTGCTGACCGACTATTTTGAACTGGACAGCCTGCGGGACGCAGAACAGCGGGCCGAACGGGTACGCACGCGGGTTGAGCAACTTGACCCGGAACTGGTTGCGCGGCTACCGCTGCTCAATGACGTGCTTAATCTAGCGCTGCCCGAAACCCCCCTGACACAGAGCCTGGACCCCCGCCGGCGGCGCGACAGCCTGGCGTTTCTCGTGGTCGAACTGCTCCTCGACCGGGTACAACAGCAAGCCTTGCTGCTGGTGCTGGAAGATCTCCAGTTTACCGACTCGCTCTCATGGGAATTGGCGCTGGATGTGGCGCGCGCGCTGGCCCTGCAACCGGTCCTACTGCTGTTGAGTTACCGCCCGCTTGAAACCAACTACCGGGAAGTTGCCGGCGAACATGACCCGCAGTCCCACCCCGCAGAGTCGCGGGCCGTCTGGCTCAATGTATCACAGCATGCGCTGGCACGTCTGCGCCGGCACCATGCGGTCTACCTATCACCCCTCGACGCCATGGCAACGGCCCGCCTGGCAACCGAACATCTGGGGGGTGTGCCGGTTGCCCCAGAAGTCACCGACTGGCTGGTGGAACGCTGCCAGGGCAACCCTTTTTTTGTCGAAGAGACCATCAAGATGTTGCGCGAACGGGCGGCCCTCGGGCTCAACGAGCTTGGGGTGTGGCAGTTTGCCGGTGAACAGCAACTTACCGGCGTGCCGCCAACGCTGAAGGGCGTTATTCAGGCCCGCCTGGACCGGCTCGACCTGGACCTGCAACTGACCTGTAAAGTGGCCTCGGTGGTTGGACGCGTCTTTGCGGCGCGGGTCATCGCCGGGATCTACCCGGTACCGGAGGCGCAAACAGTGGTGTATGCTCACCTGGAAACGCTGGCCCGCCTGGATATTACACCGCGCGACTGGACAGCGGCGGAACAGAGCCACCAGTTCAAAAATGCGCTCACACAGGAGGTCGCCTACAGCAGCCTGCTGCCGGCCCAGCGCCAGGCACTGCACCAGGCGGTGGCGGAATGGCACGAGCGCGAGTATGCCGACGACCTGACGCCCTATGTGCCGTTGCTGGCGCATCACTACAGCCATACCGAACGGTGGCACCGTCGCCTGGAGTTCTCCGAGCGGGCCGGACGGCTGGCGGCGGCGCGCTATGCCACCACAGAAGCCCTGACCTACTTTTCGCAGGCGATTGACCTGCTCAACGCGCATCCCGATTTGCTGCCGCCGGACGAACAGCATGCACAGCGCTTCGCGCTCCTGCTGGCACGCGCCGCGATCTACGAACAGAGCAGCAACTATGCCCGACAGGAAGAGGATCTGCACGAACTAGACATGCTGGCGGTGGCCTCCGGCGATCCCCGGCAACAGGCGCTAGTGCAGACGCGCCGGGCCCGCTACTATCAGCTCACCAACGACTATGCCGCCGCCGAGCAGGCGGCCCACGCAGCCCTGGCCCTGGCCGAACCGCTCAACGACCGGCAACTGATCGGCGCAAGCCTGAACTGGCTGGCCCGCACCGCCGAACTGCGGGCAGACTATCCCCAGGCGCTCTGGTGGAGCGCGCAGGCGTTGAGCAACTGCCGCCTGGCAGAAGATGCGCGCGGCGAGGCCCACAGCCTGAATTTTATCGGCAGCGCCTATGCCGAACTGGGCGACTATGACCAGGCTGCCGAGTATCATCGGCGGGCGCTGACTATCCGCCGCGCTATCGAGGATCACTGGGGCGAAGCCTCCAGCCTTAACCAACTGGGAAACCTGGCTAATAATCTGGGGCAACCCCGGACAGCCCTGCAAGCCTACCAGGAGGCGCTGACCATTCGGCGGCGTATCGGTGATCGCTCCGGGGAGGCGGCCAGCCTGCTCAACATTGGCAATGCCTACCAATCCCTGGGCGACCTGAGCGTGGCCCAGGCCTACCAGCATGAAGCGCTGATGATCTGGCAGTCGATTGGCAACCAGTATGGTGAGGCGCAACTGCTTGTCAGCATAAGCGCCATCGCGTCTGCCCTGGGTGATGCGGGCAAGGCACGGCGCTATGCCGCCGAGGGTGTGGAACTGGCCCGCGCCCTGGGTAATCGCCAGGTTGAAGGCTATGGCCTGGATGCGCTGGGCAATGCCAGTCGGGGACTGGGCGATGCCGAGGCCGAGCGCGAGCAGCATCAGGCCGCTTACCTGCTGGGACGCGCGCTGAAGCTGCGCCGGCTGGAAGCCTATGCGCAACATCATCTGGGTGAGTGGGAGTGGCAGTGGGGCCAACCCGCCGCCGCCGCCGAGCACTGGGCCGTGGCGGCGACGCTCCGTGAGCAGATTGGCGAACTGGAGTTTGCGCGGGCCAGTCGCACTCGCCAGGCGCGGGCGCTGGCAACGCTGGGCGACATGGATGGCACACGCAGCATCGCCGAGTCGGTCTGGCAGGTCTGGGGGATCAACCCGCCCCCCGGCGAGCATGAGGACGAACTGCGTGAAGCTTACCTGGCACTCTACGAAACCTGGCAACAACTGGACGAACCGGGACGAATGCTGGCGGCGCTGGCATGGGCGTATCAGGCCGTACAGGACCGCGCCGTGCTGATCAGCAATCCGGCGCTACGCCAGTCATTTCTGCGCAATGTCATGATCAACCAGGCTATTATTGCCGCATGGAATGCCCTCGAACGGGACGAGACGCCGTAACTTTTACCAAATTCGCACAGTCTGCTATACTCTTCCTATCTATAATTTCCCGACATTGATTGATTAACACGACTTACGTGGTCCCGCTTCGGGAAGGAGATATCGACTCCGGCAGGGCGGAACATGTCATTCTTTTTCACAAAACATTTACACAAGGTGTAAATGTTTTGTGAAAAAGATCGATCACGTACCATGCTGCCGCAGGCGAATCTGGCTTCCACCTGGTCAGACGTTCGGTTTGCGTGTTCACCGCGTAACTCGTGTGATAAACCCGATCGCGTTCCAGGTGCTGGGGCCCGGCATGCGGACGCGTAGAATCATGTCCCTGCCGGAAACCTCCGGCAGTGTGCCCTGCATGGAATGATACGGTTTCAACATCCTGGCCTGGTTACGAAATTCCAGGCTGGTAGGCGGAATCCGGGTGATAGCAGTGCGACCAGCACGAGGAGTACAATGATTGACGATAGGTCGCTCATCGAGGAATTACAAAAGGAAAATGCACGGCTACGCCGGCAAATCGCGGCCCTGGAACAGGCACTGCAGGCGGCCCGGACGGCGCAGGCAGCAGCCGAGGCAGAACAGCAGCAGATGTATGCCGTCTGGATGCAGACACCCACGCCCCTGACTATCTTGCGTGGCCCCGAATTGGTGTTTGAACTGGCAAACAGTGCCTATGCCGAAATGGTTGGCTCCTATCGGCAGATCCTGGGCCGGACGGTACAGGAGAGCTTTCCCGAGTTGGCAGGGCAGGGCATGATTGAGCGACTCGCACAGGTCTATACCCGGGGTGAACCCTGGCTTACAACCGAGACGCCGGTCTTGATTGAAAAGGCCGATCAGAACATCGAGCGCTGGTATAACCTGCATCACCATCCGCTGCGCGATGCGCAGAACCGTGTCATCGGCATCATCTCACACTGCCTGGACGTCACGCCCCAGGTGCTGGCCCGCCGCGAATTGGAAGTCAGGAACCGGGAGGTCGAGCGGTTAAATAGCGAACTCCGCCAGAGCCAGGAACTGCTCCAGCGGTTTATTGAACACTCTCCGGCAGTGGTCTTTGTGGTTGATACGGCGAGTCGCTTTCTACTGGTTAATCAGCAGTTTGAGCTGGCAACCAGACGCCCGGCTGATCAGATCATCGGCAAAACCGATGTTGAACTGTTTGACACCGAAACTGCCCACGCCACCCGCTTTAGAGATCTGGAGGTGCTGACAACCGGCGAGCCAATCGCCTATGAGCAGTTGTTGCCCCTCGCCGATGGTCTGCATATCTTCCTGGCGATCAAGTTTCCCATCTTTGATGCGCACGGCAAGGTATACGCCGTCGGCGGTATGGCCACCGATATCACCGAGCGGAAGCAGATGGAAGAGGCGCTCCGCATCAGTGAGCAGCGCTACCGCAGCCTGGTCGAGTTATCGCCGGATGGTATCGCTATCATTCAGGAGGAACAGTTTGTGTATATCAACCAGCAGGGCCTCCGCATCCTGGGAGCCGGCGACCCCGCCGAGTTGCTGCACCGGCCTGTCCTTGATCGGGTGCATTCCGAGCATCGGGATCTGGCACAGACCCGCCTTGATCAGGTGCAGCATGACGGGCAACGGGTCAACTTTGTGGAGATCAAGATCACCCGGCTGGATGGGCAGATGATTGATGTCGAGATCGCCGGAGCGCCGATCATCTATCAGGATCGGCCCGCCGTTCATATTATCTTTCGGGATATTACCGAGCGCAAAACCTACGAAGCGCAGATCCAGCATCTGGCCTTCACCGATGCACTGACCGGATTGCCCAACCGCCGCCGGCTGTATGATCTGGGTGACGCCGTGCTGGAAGCCCCCCATAGCACCGCCGGCAATACGACGCTGCTCTACCTGGACCTGAACCGATTCAAAGCCATTAACGATACCCTGGGCCACGACGTGGGTGACGCGCTGCTGGTGCAGGTTGCGATGCGGCTGGAGGCCTGCATCCGCACCAGCGATACCCTGGCCCGGCTGGGTGGCGATGAGTTCGCGGTCCTGCTCCCCGACAGCACGGTCGGCCAGGCCCGAGCCGTAGCGGAGCGCATGCTGGAACGGCTGACGCAGCCGTTTGATCTCCAGGGGCAACTGATCCACCTGGGGGGCAGTATCGGCATTGCAGTCAGCACCGCCGGGGACACACCCTTCAGCACGCTCCTGTCGTGGGCCGATATTGCGATGTACCGGGCCAAAGCTGCGGGTGGCGGTATTCAGATCTATGATGCGACACTCAACACGCTGCGGCCGGATCAACTGCAACTCGAGACCGACCTGCGGCATGCGCTGGCAATCGAGGCGCTGGAAGTCTGGTACCAACCCATCCTCGACCTGGCGCATAACCAGGTGATCGCCGTCGAAGCGCTGATACGCTGGCCCCATCCAACCCGGGGCATGCTGACACCGAACGCTTTTCTGCCCCTGGCCGAAGAAGTTGGCCTCCTGCGCGCGCTGGATCATCTGGTACTCAAGACCGCACTGCAGCAGGCGGCTGCCTGGGCAGCCACCGGGCACCGGCTCGATATCGCCATTAACCTGACGGCACCGTCGCTCCAGCAGGCCAACCTGATCAGCGAACTGGCGACACTGATTGAAACCACCGGCATTCCGGCAAACCAGATCATTATTGAGTTGACCGAGTACACTGCCCTCCGCGATCTGATGACGATCCAGGAAGTGTTAACCGGGCTGCGCGATCTAGGGGTGCGCGTGGCCCTGGATGATTTTGGCACAGGATATGCATCCTTATCACATCTGCGGCAACTGCCGGTCGATGTGTTGAAACT
>CAKZQX010000525.1 GCA_937141995.1 uncultured Chloroflexaceae bacterium
CGGTCTGATTGGCTCCATGCTCGCAACGCTTGCATCCGGGGGGACGCTGGTCTGTCCGCCCGGATTTAGCGCTATGGAGTTCTGGGGTTGGCTGGAGGAATTCAAGCCCACCTGGTACTCGGCGGTGCCGACGATGCACCAGATGCTGCTGGCTCGCGCCGAACGCAATCGGGAGAAGATCGCCGCCAACCCGTTGCGCTTTATCCGCTCGAGTAGCGCGCCGCTGCCGCCGGTTGTGCTGGAACGGCTGGAGGCGGCATTCAATGCCCCGGTGCTCGAATCTTATGGCATGACCGAGGCCACCCACCAGATGACCTCCAATCCGCTCCCGCCCGCGTCGCACAAACCGGGCGCGGTCGGGTACGGCTTTGGCGTAGAGGTTGGAATTATGGACGCGGCCGGCAATCTGCTGCCCCAGGGCACAACCGGCGAGGTAGTTGTACGCGGTCCCAATGTCATTGACGGCTACGAAAACAACCCCGAAGCCAATGCCCAGGCGTTTGTTGCCGGCTGGTTCCGCACCGGCGACCAGGGCGTGATCGACAGCGACGGCTATCTGACGTTGACCGGGCGGCTCAAGGAGTTGATCAACCGGGGCGGCGAGAAGATCTCACCCCTGGAGATTGACGATGTTCTGCTGCGCCACCCCGCCGTCGCCGAGGCGCTGGCCTTTGCCGTACCGCATCCCAAACTGGGCGAGGAGATTCATGCCGTCGTTGTGCTGAGTGACACGGCAACCGAAGCCGATTTGAAAGCCCACTGCGCCGCATCCCTGGCCGAGTTCAAGGTACCGCGTGCGTTGCATATCCGCGAGACCATTCCGCGCGGCGCAACCGGCAAGCTGCAGCGGATTAATATGGCGCAGTTGCTGGGTATAACCGGCGCGGAGTGATGCACAAGAAGGAGAGTAAAGTCATGCGAATTTGCATCGTCGGAGCAGGCGCAATCGGCGGCTATCTGGGGGTAAAGCTGGCCCTGTCCGGCGCAGATGTCACCCTGATTGCACGCGGCGCACATCTGGAGGCAATCCGGCAGCATGGCCTGAAGCTGATCATGGCCGACGGTAGCGAGCAGGTTGCTACCAACACGCAGGCCGGCAGCGATATGCGCGCAGTCGGGGTGCAGGATGTGGTTATTGTCGCCGTAAAAGCCTACAGCCTGCCCGCCCTCGCCCCAGATTTGCAGGCGCTCTACGGCCCGGAGACGCTAGTGGTAACGGCGCAGAATGGCATTCCCTGGTGGTATTTCCGCAAGCATGGCGGCGACTACGAAGGCCGCCGGATCGAAGCGGTCGATCCCGGCGGTGTCATTGAGCAGCATATGGACGTGGAGCGGGTGATTGGCTGTGTGGTCTACCCGGCTGCGTCGCTGGTTGCGCCGGGCGTTATTCGCCATATCGAGGGCAACCGTTTTATCCTGGGCGAACTGGACGGCGCAAAGACCGAACGGGTGCAGCGGTTGGCCCGAACGCTGATGGCTGCCGGGTTCAAAGCACCAGTGCGTTCGCATATTCGTACCGATATCTGGATCAAGCTCTGGGGCAATCTGGCCTTTAACCCGATCAGCGCGTTGACCCGCGCCACCCTGGGCGAGATTGCCCGGTATCCCCTGACGCGCAGCCTGGTGATGCAGATGATGGCTGAGGCGCAGGCAATTGGTGAGCAACTGGGCATCAGCTTTAGCCTGGGGATTGAGCAGCGGATCAAGGGCGCGGAGGAGATCGGCGCGCACAAAACCTCAACCCTGCAAGATATCGAGGCCGGACGCACAACCGAGATCGATGCGCTGGTGGGGGCCGTGGCCGAACTGGGCCGGCTCGTCGGTGTGCCCACACCCCATATTGACGCCGTCTACGCCAATGTCAAACTGCTGGAGCAGCAGGTGACCGGACAGGAATGATTTTGTCGGGAGCAATATTTCTCGTAGGGACGCGCTTCTGCGCGTCCGCAGGGCATCGTACCCACCCCTGAAACAGCATTTTCTCGCAGGGACGCGCTTCTACGCGTCCGCATGCTTTCCTGGTGCCGTAAACGCCCCTGTGTGCCTACCCCGCCAGGACATCCCACGCTCCCTGCGGCAGCGTCAGCGCGATGCGGGTGTACTCTCCCGGCACGCTGTCCGTGGTCAGCGTGCCGCCGATCACCGCCATCATCGTGCTGTGCAGTGCCAGCCCCTGCCCGCTGCTCCCGGCGGCGGGTCCGGCTGCACCCATGCCGACGCCGTCATCCTCGACGATGACCTCCAGGCCATCTCGCCGGCGGGCGGCGATGGTCAGGTGCAGAGCGCGACTGGTATCACCGTCGCGCCCATAGCGAGCGGCATTGCGGATCGCTTCACGCGCGGCAAAGAAGATCACCTCGGCGGTCAGGGTTGGAACGCGCCGGGCGGCCTGCTCTGCCTCGGGTTCAATCTGCCAGGTAACGCCGTCGAAGGCGCGGCCCAGTTCATGCGCAACTGTCTCGCGTAGCGCGCCGATTAAGCCCAGGCGCGCCACTTCGGGAACGACCGTCGCGGGCATGCTGTGCAGCAGGTTGGCAATCTTGCGGTGGATCTCGGCCAGTTGTGTAACCGCCGCGCTGCTGGTTTCGGTTGCGGCGCTGCTGAGGGTCAGCATCACCATGTGCAGATCGGGCAGCACTTCATCGTGCAACATCCGCCGGGTGTGCCGGTCAATCACCTGGCTCTCGGCCAGTCGTTGCCGTTGGGCCGCCATCAGCTTGCGCGACATCTCCGCGCCGGCCTGCGTGTCGATCAGTCGCTCACCGGTGGCCCGCGCAATCTCGATCTCCTCCTGCGTGTAGATGCCACTGTCGCGCTTTTCGCCCAGCAGTAACAGCCCGATCAACCCGCGCTCGCTCCAGAGCGGCACGGCCCAGACCGCGCCACCATACCGTGCCGGGTCCAGTGCCACACACATCTGTTGCGGCGCGCGGCGAAATGCGGCCGAGAGTTCGGTCATAACGCTCAGTGGCGGCATCCGGTTGCCGTCCCGTCCGTCAACATCGGGATAGGCCAGCCCCGGCCCGACCAGCGGAGCCAGCGGCCCCTGGGCGGCCAGGTATGCCACCTGTGCGCCGAGCACATCGCCACAGAGCGCAATAAATGGCCCGGCGATATCAACATCGGCGGGCATGGTTGGATGCAGCAACTGCTCGTACAGCTTTTGACTGGCGACAAAGGGGCGCAGGCGTTCCATGCTGCGTTCGTGATGCACATACGAGCGCCAGTTGGCCAGCGCGACAAACCCGGTCATTAAAACAGTTGCCAGCAGTAATTGATAGATCGGGTGAATCGTCACCAATGCACTTAACCCCAGGCCCACCAGCGTGCTATACCCGGCGGCGAGGATCAGAATCTGCTGCCAGTTACGCGCCAGTCCACCGCGTGGTAGCACCTTCCCGGTGAAAATTTCGTAGGAGACAATCGCCCGTCCCACCAGAATGACTGTCAGCGCGATCAGCCCG
>CAKZQX010000526.1 GCA_937141995.1 uncultured Chloroflexaceae bacterium
CGGTCATATAGTGACCCCACCAGGACTACTATCTACTGAATTCGCATTGCACATTGAGCATGGCATAGTTTATAATGGAGGAGAAACAGCAAGGGCAAGTCACTCTTGCAACCAGGCAGTTGAACAGATTTTTGTCGCGGTATTCGCCGGCGTACTTTATACCATCACGCACTCCTGCCACGCGGAGTATACCCAGCCAATGTACGTACATTACACATCATAGTTTCCAGGGGAAGATAGCATGACAGAACCACCACGGGAGATCTTTTACCGAACGTACGATCTCATCGCCGCACGCACATGTCCCTCAAACCGCGAACCGGCGGCGCATCAGGCTGTCGCACTTGACCATCTGCACAAATGGTATACCACGCAGGATGCGACGAATGCCGGCGGCATCCTGGTGTTGCCCACCGGTGGCGGTAAAACGTTTACCGCTGTACGATTTCTCTGCCGGGGACCACTCTCGGACGGTTACAAAGTGCTCTGGCTGGCCCATACCCACCACCTGCTTGAACAGGCAATCGATAGTTTTGGTTCCATTGACGCAACCGCTGCCGGCCCCCAGGATGGTTATGAAACCGGCTGGATTATCGAACCGAAGGAGCGCCTGCAGGTGCGGGTGGTATCAGGAACGCCCGGACACTGGCCGGTCCACAAGATCAACCCGGCTGATGATGTCGTGGTAGCTACCCTGCAAACGATCACGCGCGCCTACTGGCTGGCGCACCCGCAGCTTATGAACTGGCTCGATGCGGCCCCAAAAGACCTGTTTGTTGTGTTTGATGAAGCCCATCACGCACCGGCTCCCAGTTATCGCAAGTTTATTGAAGCGCTACGTGAACGCTGTGCTTCCCTGTTTGTGCTGGGCCTGACGGCAACTCCAACCTATACCGACGAAAAGAAGCAGGGCTGGCTGGCCCGCCTGTTTCCGCAGGGCATTCTGTATCAAGCCCGTACTCAGGATTTGATGTCGGATGCGATCCTGGCCCGCCCGGTAGTAGAACAGCATCAAACCAATTTTTCCCCCGACTTTGACGAACGCGAATATCAAAAATGGAAAAGCTCCTACCGCGATATTCCGGAGTATATCATCACGAAACTTGCGGAGAGCCGCGAACGCAACAGCTTTATCGCGCGCTGTTATGTGGAGAACCGTGAGCGTTACGGCAAAACGATCATCTTTGCCGATCGCTGGTTCCAGTGTGATCAGTTGCGCGAACTGCTGCGCGCAGAAGGCGTCCGTGCCGATGTAATCTACACCCATATTGACGCCGATCCGGGCAGCGTTGCGGCGCGTAATCGCAACACCCGCGATGAGAATGCCCGGGTGCTGGCTGCATTTCGGCGGGATGAGTTGGATGTGCTGATCAATGTGCGCATGCTGACGGAGGGCACCGATGTCCCCAAAGTCAACACCGTCTTTCTGACCCGGCAGACCACCAGCAGTATCTTGCTGACGCAAATGATCGGACGGGCGCTGCGGGGACCACGCTTCGGCGGCACTGAAGAGGCATATATCGTTTCATTCATTGACCAGTGGCAGCATTTGATCAACTGGGCCGACTATACCCTTGGTTCCGGAGGAATCGAACCAATCGGTCCTGAGCGTGCTGTTCGCCTGCCGTTGCAACTGATTTCTATCGCCCTGGTGCGTCGTCTGGTGCGGCAGATGGGCAGTGTAAATGTTGAACCACAGCCCTACCTGACCCTGATGCCCATCGGATGGTACCTCGTCAGCTTTGTCACCATTGTGCAGGGTAGTGATGATATGGAGACGGTTCAATATCTGGTGATGGTCTTTGATAACGAAGCAGATCGCTACAAACAATTTATCGCGCATCTGCAAACAGCCGCTATTGATGCGTTCACCGATGAAAGTATCACCTTGAATGAGCATGAAGATATTGCCGGGCAGGTTGCCGACTGGCGCGATCAGTTCTTTGGCGATCTGGAGCAGCGGGTTGGTACCGATCTGCTGACCAATCTGTTGCATATCGCACGGCATATGGCGCAGGATGAGCAGCGTGAGCCACCACCATTCTTCGAGTTTGAAGAACGTACCCAGCATAATCTAGATCTCCTGGCCGGCGACTATATCAGCCAGGATCTTGGCCCCAAAGCGAAGCATGCGTCGCTACAGGCAGAATATGTACGTGACAATCGCTACTGGCGTATCATTTATCCAAACTATCGGCTGTTCAAGACGCAGTACGATGCCTGCGAAAACCGCCTCCTGCTGAACCCCGACAGCACATCGTTACCGCCTGTTATCAATGGTGGTACCTACCCTGATGACGGTGAACCTTCTGAGGAAGTGAAAGAGCAGGTGAAGGCGCGTGACAGATATCGCTGTCTCTGCTGCGGTGAAGATAACAGGCGGACCTTGCAGATCGACCATATCGCGCCGTGCTACTTTGGCGGCACCAATACACTCAATAACCTCCAGACATTATGCAGCGTCTGCAACCGGCACAAGTCGATCAGCGAGATCAACTTTCGCAATCATTGCACGCTGGAGACGGTACCACCCATCGTGTTCCCCGAACTGGATCTGCCCGCAATCGCCAATGCCGACGATAAAGAGCACTGGGAAATCTTCCTGCGCCGCAGCATCAACTTCTTTTACCGCTGTGCGGCCACTAATATGATTACCATCAAGGCACGCGGGCAACACTTCTGGACCTGGCATATCTATCTCTACCAGGGCAACGATCCTGCCTGGCTTGCGCCACACCTCTATGATCTGCTGATGCGCATCAGGAGCCGGCGTCAGGAAGTTCGGCGGGATG
Source organism: uncultured Chloroflexaceae bacterium (assembly GCA_937141995.1). Taxonomy (GTDB): domain Bacteria; phylum Chloroflexota; class Chloroflexia; order Chloroflexales; family Chloroflexaceae; genus CAKZQX01. The sequence continues at coordinate 2,793 of CAKZQX010000526.1, forward strand.
GACCAACGGCGATCACCGTCGCCGCGCCGAATATGCCGCAGGTAGAAGCAACGGTGTAGCTATCACGAGCGCGTACCATGCACGTAGCAGACTGAGCGGATCGCCCGTTGCCGGAGCGCTCAGTCTGCATAGCTTTCACGTCTGCCACCCCCACCAGCCGCTCTGCCGACGCATCCTCGCATCCTCGCGTCACTACACCCGCCTGCATCAATCCACGTAGACTCTATGCTATACTGTTCTGCAACAATCCCGCCCAAACCCGCCAACATACGCTCTATCTGGTTAAGCCGAGTAGCTCTGGGAGATAAACCTGGTGAATGCAGAACCCGCTATGTCCACCCCGCATCCGATTGATCCCGCGCTGGTCGCCTACCTGGGCGCGGCCATGGCGCTGCTGAAGTTGTGGCACGCGGAGAGCCGGCAGGCCGCCGATGCATTTAAGGCCGGCGCGGCGGAAGCAGAGCCGACGAATGCACCCCGCCGCGAACACCTGGAGGCCATCCGGCAAACAGCGACCACCCTGCCGGTGCCGCAGTCCTGTCAGGCGGTGCAGCAGGCATTTCTGGCAGCCATGGACCGGGGGTTGCTGGCCTACCGCGCACTGCTGGAGCCGGGCGCGCGTGATGAGCAGAAGGTGGCAATGTTGAGCGGCATGGAAAACTTTGCCTATTTCGATGCGGAACTGGCCCGCCTGGAGCAGCAGTTTGGGCCGTTTGCGTTGGGATAACCTGTTCGCACATTCCCTGCGAAATCAGCGCACTGTTGAAATACACTGGAGCAACACATATGCCACAACGCCGCCCACCTTCACGCCGCCGTTCACCCAAGGTGACCTACACGGTCGCTGCCGCTGCGCTCTGGGGACTGGCGGTGGCCGGCCTGGTCGCGCTGACCGACTGGACCTTCTACGCTGCCTGGCTCGCGGGGGGCTCGGCGGTGACACTGCTGCTGTATGCCTTCGATAAATCGCAGTCGCGCGCCGGTGGGGGCCGCGTACCGGAGCTAGTCTTGCAGGGGTTGGCCCTGCTCGGCGGGGTGGCCGGCGGCTGGCTGGGCATGCTGGGTGTGCGGCACAAGACCCGGCATGCGCCGTTCTGGGTGATTATGGTGCTGGCAACTATCCTTCATCTGGGGATCGCCTGGTGGTTGTACCGGGGGTGAGCAGTCTTGGATCGCGAAGGGCTTTGGACCGCGAAGGGCGCGAAAGGGCTTTGGACCGCGAAGGGCGCGAAAGGGCGCGAAAAGACGCGAAAGGGGTGGGCACCACGAAATTGCACGTATGTCGTTAAAGGGAATTGCAGAAGGGCGAAATAATGCGTAACTTCGGGCAGGTTACTACGGTACATGGTATAGGAGACCATTTTACCTGCCAGGGGACACAACTATGCCCAACTTCGGCTCAAAGAAAGGTCACACCTTTGAAGCGCTCTCCTATGCAACAATTGGAGCCTGTATCGATGTCCAGCGTCAAATTGGTATTCACTGTATGGAAGTCGATTATCAGCGGGCACTGGAACTAGCACTACCGAAGCAGGGGTTGCAATTCCAGCGTGAGATGGAAATTCCGATTGCCTACGAGGGCGTCGTTATTACAAAGCGACGGGTTGACTTTCTGATCTGGGATAGCACGAGCGAGTTAATTCTGGAGACAAAAGCACGCAAAGTTATCCTATCTGAAGATGTTGAGCAGTGCCTGCTCTATCTGCATCAGGGCGGGTACCGGCTCTGTCTGCTAGTCAACTTTGGGCAAAAGCCTCTGGGTACACGCCGGTTTGTTCACACACCAGATAGGTAAATACTTCGCGGTCCCGCATTTCGCGCATTTCGTGGTCCCGCATTTCGTGGTCCAATTTCGCGTATTTCGTGGTTCAATTTCGCGTATTTCGTGGTCCAATTTCGCGCATTTCGCGGCCCTGCATTTCGCGGCCCTGCATTTCGTGCATTTCGTGGCCCTGCATTTCGCGCATTTCGTGGCCCTACATTTCGTGTATTTCGTGGTCCAAACATTATTACGAAGGAAACATAACCCATGGATGAAAAAGTACGACAGTTTCTCGAACAACATCACCACGCCGTTATGGTGACGCTCAAGGCGGATGGGACGCCCCATGTGGCACGGATTATGCTTGGTCTGGTGGAGGGGCGTCTCTGGAGTTCCAGCACGCAGACCCGGGTGCGAACAAAGTTCCTCCGGCGTGATCCCCGCTGTACGCTCTGTGTGCTTGACCAGGATAATCCTTACCACTGGCTGGGCCTGGAGACAAAGGTGACGATCCTGGATGGGCCGGATGCGCCACAGCAGAATCTGGCACTCTACCGGACCATTGCCGGGGAACCCAAAGATCTTGACGAGTATCTGCAGGCAATGGTCAGTGATCAGCGCCTGATCTATGAGTTCAGCATTGAGCGCACTTACGGGCAATTTTAGAGCCGGTCGCACACTCACGCTCCACTTCCCAGTTGCCCCAAAAGGTTCGCCCGGCAACAACTGCCACTGGGGCAGCGTCATATCCATACTCGCCTGTGGCCCAAAGCACATGAGACTTGCCTGTGTCGCAGGCCCGTTCGACTGGTATTCTGTTTGGGAAAGGAGACGAGGGTGGAAAACTCCTCGCATAACCATAAAAATGATCCGCAGCGCTACCTGGCTTCACTGCCGGAGCGCACCGTGCGTGCCGGCGCTGCGTTAGTTGGGGGACTGTTGAACGAAACCAGCAACCTGCTGCTGCCGCGCGAACTGCGCCACTCGCGGTTATACCAGGCCACGGTTGCGCAGTTAATGCGCATCACGGTCGAAATGGTCGGCGATGTCCAGGGCGTGTTTCCCGGCGAGACCATTCCGGTGCAGGAGTTATTTATTCGGAAGTCGGCCGGCAACGTGATCGAAGTTGCCGGCTTCCTGGCGGTTGGCTGGTCGCCCGTCTGGCTACTGGCGGCGGCCTCGGACCTGATTGGCGGCACCAGAACCTACCTGCGGGCACTGGTGGTTGAACTCAAGCAGGCCGGCGTACTCCCGGAGGATGCCAATATCTCTTCGTTTGACGAGTTGTTGACGGTGCTCGAAGGCACGTCGGGCACGCTGGGGGATACGATTGTCGTGCTACCCTTAACCGCGCGCGATATGCGAACTTCCTGGCAGACGCTGCAACAGCATGTCAACGAACTGCCGGACGCGCGGCAACTGGCGTCGATCTTTGCGGTCCTGCAGCAGGCCGCGCAGCAGGAAGGGCGCTCGCTGCTAGAGATGTCATCAATTGTAGGGTTGGGCGCGGTGCGGGCCGGTATCCAGATGGGCAATACCTATCTCTTTGACTACTACCGCGATGCCCTGCACCTGATCGCCGAGGAGGGACTGCTCGCCTACCTGCGGCGGGTCAGCACACCCTACCTGACACGCGCTGTACGCCACTTCGATCCACACGCCGCCACCCTGACAGATCAATTCCTGAGCCGCTGGGTCATCCGCCGGCCGGTTGATGCTCCTCCGCCACAACTGCCAGCGGATGAAATCATTATCGTTGATGATCAGCCATAATGCTACCCGGTTGCCTGCGCTAGACTTACACGAGTTACATAGTCATTGACCCGGCAGGAGATTCCGCCTCCGGCAGGGCGGAAGAAACATCTTTTTTCACAAAACATTTGCACACAGTGCAAATGTTTTGTGAAAAAGATCGAAAACGTACCATGCTGCCGCAGGCGAGACGGGCTTCCACCTGGGCACCTGTCCGTTTTGAACGCCCACCGCGTACGTCGTGTAAACTTAGAGACTGTCTGAAAAGATGATGCGCGTCGGTCCCACGGCATGCTGAGTGCCCTGCGACACCGGACAGCGCCC
>CAKZQX010000527.1 GCA_937141995.1 uncultured Chloroflexaceae bacterium
AGATTACCGATACATTCGGCGAGGGTCTGCACTTCCGCACACCGTTTATTACCGATGTGACGATGATTGATGTGCGGACGCAGCGCTATGTGTCGGACTCTTCCGCCGCATCAAAAGATTTGCAGACGGTTACAACCCAAGTGGTATTGAACTATAGTCTTTTTTCAGACGAAGTTGATCAACTAGTGCGTACCATTGGTATCGAGTATGAGTCGAAGATTATCGACCCGGCCATCCAGGAGTCGGTGAAGGCCGCCACGGCGCAGTTTAATGCTGAACAACTGATTACCCTGCGTCCGCAAGTTTCGGAGACGATTCGGGACGTGCTGCGGGAGCGGCTTGAACCGCGCGGTATCCGGGTTGAGGATCTGTCAATCACGGAGTTCAGCTTTAGCGAAGAGTTTGCGCGGGCAATTGAATCCAAGCAGGTCGCTGAGCAGGAGGCGTTGCGGGCCCAGCGTCAACTGGAGCGGGTGCGGTTTGAGGCCGAGCAGCGTGTCGCGCGAGCCGAAGCCGATGCTGATGCCCGGCTCGTAGAGGCGCAGGCCGAGGCCGAGGCGTTGCGCCTCCAGCGCGAGGTGATTTCACCGGCGCTGCTCCAACTGCGCTTTATCGAGAAGTGGGATGGTGTGTTGCCGCGTCTCACAGCGGGCGACTCGGGCATTCTTCCAATGCTGACCATTCCGGCCGAGGATCTGACCGAGGATCTGCAAGGGGTGCAGGCAGCACCGGCATCTGAGCCAACCACCACGCCGGAACCTGAGCCGACTTCGCCGCCCGTGACTGAGCCCGAAGCGGAGTCATAACGGCCTGAAGAGCATAACCAATAGCGAACATAACGTAGCAGCGGTAGCACTACCGCTGCTACGTTATGTTCGCATATAGCTTTGCCAGGGAAAAACCATGGTCCGTCGTCTGTTATTCAGCTTTGCTACAATCCTATTGCTCTTCTTCCGGCGGTGGTAAAAGGCAACCTCTATGAAATTGTCGGGGTGGCAGTCGGGGCACGCGATGAAGTGCCGGCCCGTCAATTGTGGGATTCGTTGCCCCCGGTCTATCGCCAATGTGCCGTCTGTTCTAGCGATTTTTGGGATGCCTATGCCGGTGTGCTGCCGTCGAAGCGCCATCGGCCAGTCGGCAAGGATAGCGGTCAGACGAGCCATAGTGAGCGACTGAATAACACCTTGCGCCAACGGATCAGCCGTCTGGTGTGCAAGATGTTGTCGTTCTCGAAGAAAATCGACAATCAGATTGGCGCGATCTGGTATTTTGCCCATCATTATAACGCCTCTCTGTCATAGTATCTGAGCGTATCACTCGCGTTGGAGGACTACCCAATAAACGAAACTAATCAGTTTAATCCTTAAACCCTAACCCCTAATCAACCCCCGTCCATACAACTCCTTCAGCAGGACCGGCTCGATCTGCGCGCGGATGGCGGCGTTGGCATAGCCGATCCAGCCCACATCGGCCTCGGTGGTCAGCGGCGCGTCAAGCGGCTGCCCGCGTTCGTCGGTAATCAGTACCCCGGCCTGCTCCGCAACGAGCATGGTCGCCAGGTCGTAGGGGTGGCAGCAGATCCCCAGCGCCTCGCCCCGCTGCGCCAGCCAGTTGTCGAGGAGCGGGCGCAGATCCGCCACGAAGCGGTCATGCCCGGCGATCAGTTCATACAGTTGACCGCCGGTGCAGATATACTGATCCTCGAAGCAGTGCGCCTTGCCCCGCTGCGGTGGCCCCAGCACCTCCCGGATGATTGCCTCATCAATGGCGGCGAGTTCGTCCCGCGCGCCGGGGAAGAAGCGGCTGATCATCGCAAAACCGTGGGCAATACTTGTCGCGCGTGAGGCATGCAGGTGGATCGGCGCGGTTTCGCCTGTTACCCGGTTGTAGCGCGCGGCCTGCGTGGGCTGATCCGCTGTGGCC
>CAKZQX010000528.1 GCA_937141995.1 uncultured Chloroflexaceae bacterium
AGGGTCTCGCCCTGCGCGTGACGATGGTGGTGGCCGCGGACCTCGCCGCGCTCGAGCGAGAATACGGCGCCTACAGCCCGCGCACGGTTGATCCCGCGGGAGAGCTGGCAAAGCTGCGCGCGGACCTGTGTGACCATCCCGCCGCCCTCGACGCGCTGCGCCAGGCGCTCCACGCCCTGCGCGTAAACGACGGGCTCCTCAATGAGGCCCAGCTGCCGCTGCTGCGGGCACTGCTCACTTGCCTGGATCACTGGTATGTACGCCTGCAACAGGGCGAAGTTGATCAACTTTTTCAGACCTGGCGTAGCGCACTGCTGACACTCGGCCACACGGTCCGGATTGAGACGGCAACCGGCGTACTGACCGGGTATGCCGAAGATGTCGCGCCGTCGGGCGCGCTCTGTCTGCGCGATGCGACGGGAACGCTTCATACGATTGCAAGCGGTGATATTAACACCTGATATGTGTGCCGCACGGCTTACAATCTTTGGTGTAACCACTTATGGTAAGATATAGAAACGTACAACCAACATCGAAACTGAATAGATGGAGCCTGTAAGGTTATGTCGTTTTCACGACGACGCCTGATACGGGGCGTCACCCTGATTATCGGCCTGATTACGTTAGCCTTGATGCTGCGTCTCGCCCTCGAATGGCGACAGGCCCTCGCCGATATTGACGCGATGATTGTGACGCCAGTGACTCTGCCGGTATCAGATACACATGCGGCCCGGGATGGGACAACATCGGCGCAGGAAGCCGGCGACAATCCCGATACCGATATGTCTGCCGCAGCGGACACGGCCCTCTCACCGATGGGTGCCGCGGCTGCGTTACGTGCAACTATCACCCCCGTCGTAACACCCGAGGCGCCCCTGCCCGACAGTCCGCTCAATATTTTGCTGCTCGGCACCGATGCGCGTCCCGGCGATGAGTTAACCCGCACTGATGCGATGGTGCTCATTCATCTTGATCCCAAGAATGATCGCGTCAGTATGCTCTCCCTGCCGCGTGATCTCTGGGTCACGTATCCGGGTGAGGACCGCGGCCGGATTAATGCGGCCTATGCCGTGGGCGAGGAGGAGTATGGGCCGGGCGGTGGGGCAGCCCTGGCAAAAGCCACGGTCGAGGAACTGCTCGATCTGGAGGTCGATTACTTCGCCATGGTGAACTTTGAAGGGTTTCGTGGCCTGATTGACGATCTCGGCGGCATTACCATTGATGTCCCGGAAGCCATCTATGACCCGGCCTATCCCACCGAGGACTACGGCACCATGAAAGTACGCTTTCGTGCCGGAACGCAGCGCATGAGTGGACGGCGCGCGCTGATCTATGCCCGCACCCGCCACGCCGATAGCGATTTTGGCCGTAATCAGCGCCAGCAACTGGTGTTAATGGCAATTTTTGAGACGGTACGCGACCGGGGACTCCTGCAACAACTGACCAATCTGGATGACTATACCGGCGCGCTCCGCGATTATGTACGTACCGATATGCCGCGCAGTACCATGCTTGACCTGGCGCGCTGGGGGCGCGATCTGGACATGAATGATGTGCGGCGCTATGCCATTGACGCCAATATTGTGTATGACCTGGAAGATCCCGCTACCTTTGCCGCCCGACCTCAGGCACTCCGGCGGGTGGTCGGTCAGTTTACCGGCAGCATTACGACATCGGCGGGTGGGATGAGTACGGAAAATTCCGACCTGCACACTGACGACTGAATGATCGAGGAGTAGGTTCTGCGGGTTACACAGTGCGCCGGCAATTGTGCCCAGATGCGCCGGACAGCCCACAGAACGCAGAATCCCTAACATTGCAACATACACAAGATACCAGCGCAGAACGTCACGCGCAGCGCGGCACATTCGGCAGCATTGCCCTGGCCGCGCTGCTCATTGCGCTGGGCAATATTGCCAGCCGCATCCTCGGTTTGGGACGCACCGCAACCATCGCCTACTTTTTTGGGCGCAGTCTACCCGTTGATGCCTTTACCGCCGCGTGGACCGTCCCCAGCACCCTCTACGACATGCTGATCAATGGCGCGGTCAGCGCCGCCCTTGTTCCGGTCTTTAGCGAGTATGCCGAGGGTGATCAGGATGTATTCTGGGGTATCGTCTCGCGTGTCTGGAACCTGCTGCTGCTGCTGCTCTGTCTGGCCGTTGCGCTGCTGGTCTGGCAAGCACCGCTGCTCGCCACGATCCTGGTGCAGGCGGACCAACCTGAACTGCGTGCGCTGACGACCCGGCTGCTGCGCCTGCTGCTGCCATCGGTGCTCTTTATGGGCCTCTCGGCGCTGCTGACGGCGGTGCTCTATGCGCGGCGCACCTTCTTGATGCCCGCTTTCGCCGGAGCCGTCTTCAATGCCGGCGTGATCCTGGGGGCGGTACTGCTGCACGAGCAGTTCGGGATTGCCGGTCTGGCCGTCGGGACGCTGATCGGCGGCATCGGCCAGGTATTGCTCCAGTTGACCGGACTGCGGGGCATGCGCTACCGCTTCGTCCTTGATCTGAACCACCCGGTGCTACGGCGAATTGGACTGCTCTCTGCTCCCGTGGCAATCGGCATCAGCTTTTCAATTATCGGCATGTTTATTGACCGGCGGTTGGCTTCCGGCTTCGAGAATGCCCTGGCGACGATGCAGTATGCCACCACCCTGATCCAGTTCCCGCTGGGGCTAATTGCCGCGGCTGTCTCGCTGGCGGTACTGCCGACGCTCTCGCGCCAGAGTGCCGCCGCCGATGAGACGGCCTTTAGCCAGACGCTCGGCATGGGGCTCAAGGTCGTGTTGCTGCTGGTCATTCCCGCCACCCTGGGACTGGCAACTCTGGCAGTTCCCATCACGGAGTTGCTCTTCCGGCGACGTGCATTTGAAGCGCAGGACACGCTGGTAACGGCCACGGCGCTGCTTTT
>CAKZQX010000529.1 GCA_937141995.1 uncultured Chloroflexaceae bacterium
AATTGGTTGTGAATGGGTTCTGCGGGACGCCGCTCTCAACCGCCTGAAGGCGGCACTACGACGAGTTGAGGATTGTGATAGAGACAGCGGCGAGGGGGGCATCCATCTATGGTTTTGCGCCTCCTGCGCCGGTTCGCCGCGACCGGCCCGGTTACTTGCTCCTTTTGCGGGCCTGTGCTATGCTGCCCCCGTTCAGCCGGATGGCTGAAATGCAAGTAGCATAACCCTATGATCAAACTACTCCACCTGGCTGATCTGCATATTGGCATTGAAAACTATGGGCGGATTGACCCGGCCACCGGGTTGCATACGCGCCTGCTCGATTATCTGGCCCGCCTGGACGAGGCGATTGACCTGGGGCTGGAGGAAGAGGTTGACCTGGTGCTGATCGCGGGCGATATTTATAAGAATCGTACACCGAATCCGACGCACCAGCGCGAGTTTGCCCGCCGCATCCGCCGGTTATCCGGCGCGGGGGTGCCGGTCTTTATTCTGACGGGAAATCACGATATTTCGCCCTCGATTGGACGGGCACATTCGGTTGAGATTTTTGGAACGCTGGGCGTTGAGGGTGTCACCGTGGCTGATCGCCCGAAGCTGCACCGCATCGATACTCGTTCCGGCCCCGTGCAGATTATCGCGGTCCCCTGGGTTACGCGCCACAGCCTGATGACCCGCGAAGAGTTGCGGTTAGCCTCGTTTGGCGAGATTGAAGCGGAGTTGCGCAAACGGCTGGACGCCTTTATCGAGAATACCGCCGACAGGCTGGACCGTGACATCCCGGCGATCCTGACCCTGCATGGCACGCTCGACGGCGCGCAGGTCGGCGCTGAGCGCAGTATTACGCTGGGGCAGGATCTGACGCTCTCGCGGAGCGTGGTCTCCCACGCGGCGATTGACTATGTGGCGCTGGGGCATATTCACAAGCATCAGTCGCTGGGTGAGCATCCGCCGATTGTCTATCCCGGCAGTATTGAGCGGATCGACTTTGGCGAGCGCCAGGAAGACAAAGGCTGCGTGCTGGTAGAGTTGTCGAAGGCAGCAACGCGCTGGCAGTTCCATAAACTGGCGGCCCGTCCGTTTATCAGCATTGATGTGGATGTGCGCCGCAGCAGTGATCCGCAGGGGCGGGTCTCGCATGCGCTGGGCCGGCATAACGTGGAAGACGCCGTGGTGCGGGTGGAAGTCAAAGCGACCCAGGAGCAGACCACGACCCTGCACGAAGAGACGATCCGCGCGGACCTGGAAGCCGCGGGAGCTTTTGTGATCGCTGCGATTGTGATTGATGTCGAGCGCGAAACGCGTGGGCGCTTTGGTGATGTCGGGCGGGAACTGCGTGATGGGCTGACACCGCGCCGCGCCCTGGAACTCTATTTGCAGGCCAAACATACTGACCCTGACCGGATGTCCGTCCTGCTGACCGCCGCTGACGAACTGCTGGCCCAGGAGTGAGGCATCTATGACGAGTGAACTTCACGCGTTTGGCTGCTTTCTCCAGGAACAGGCCGACGTGGGGTTAGACGAACTGGCCGACCGGATTGCGCGGCTTGGCCCGCACTACAATGCCACACCCCCGGCAGATCTGCGCGATGCGGTTCGCCAGTCGCTACTGACGGTTGCCCAGAGCCTGGAACATAACGACACAACCGCGTTAGTGGCCTACTGCCAGTCGCTTAGCCGGCGCCGCGCCGTCAGCAACTTTACATTGCGCGAGGCGCTTGGTTCGATGGATTGCTTTCGTGAGCATCTCCTGCAGCGCCTCGATCAGTTTCTCCAGGGGCGCGCGCTCTGGCCGCCGGCAACCATGCGGCAGTTGGAGGATCGCATGCGCCTCTTCGGCAACCAGTTTATCTCCGGGTTCGATAGCGCGCTGGAGCAGGCCCGCGCCGAGGTGCGGTTTCAGTCTGAGCAACTGGCGGCTCAGCAGCGAACGATCCGCGAGTTGAGCACGCCCATCCTGCCGGTTCACGCCGGGGTGATTGTTGTGCCGCTGGTCGGCATGATTGACAGCCGGCGCGCAATCCAGATTATGGAGCAGTTGCTGCAGGCGATCAACACCCATCAGGCCGATATGGTGATTGTCGATATCACTGGCGTACCGGTGGTCGATACCGGCGTTGTTAACCATCTGGTGCAGACGGCCCGCGCGGTCCGGTTGGTTGGTGCGCAGGTGATCCTGGCGGGTATCAGCCCGGAGATTGCGCAGACGGTGGTGCAACTGGGCATCGATCTACGGGATATCCTCACGCTGGCGAATCTCCAGGAGAGTATCGCCTATGCCTTCCGCCGGATAGAGTCGGATTGAGGGGCAACCCGCGCCGGTTTTAACCAGATAGTTACACCAGTGACTCCTTCATGGCAGGGCAATGCCTATGTAGAAGTTTTTCCTTATGTTAAATACTTTTGACAGGGCAGCCAGAGCTATGGTACACTCACAGCTGGTCGGAGACGCTACATTTAGGGGTGTGTTTTGATAAACCACACGAAATGTGGAAAACCTGTGGATAACCAGCAAGCCATTGTGTATATAGCTGCCGTCTGGATGTTCGCGTGGCGTGCGTTATTCAATTTTCTCTTAACATAATATTCGGTATTGTGTTCGCACCGAAATGTCCCGGATATTTCAATCCCACATTTCGGTGCTTTTATTTTGTTGCAGAAGCCATCTGTAGTGAGGAGGCACTATGACCATGCGGGAGCCCAGCCCGGCGAACGGCAGTTCGTCGCGGGCCTTTCTCGATCTCGACCAGGCAGGCATCTCTGTGCCGACCAGGATTGTCAAACGCGACGGTCGCGTCGTGTCGTTCGATATCGCGCGGATCGAGAATGCGATGGCGCGCTGTTTTGCCGGCTTGAACCGTACACCCCAGGCGCGGATTCCCGACCTTGCCCGGCATG
>CAKZQX010000530.1 GCA_937141995.1 uncultured Chloroflexaceae bacterium
CGGCTGGATCCCCATTTTGAAGCGCCGAACCAGGTTATGGCGTCACCGGTTGATCGGGGCGCGATGATCCGTATCCCGATTGGGAACGCTCGCTCGGCCCGGGTCGAAGTGCGCTCAACCGCGCCCGATGCCAACCCCTACATGGTCATCTACACTTTGCTGAAGACCGGGCTGGAGGGTCCGCTACCGCCGACGCAGATGCGGTATGGCACCACCATCCTGCCGGACAATATTAACGACGCGCTCCAGACCTTCCGAGACAGTGCCGCTATCGCTGATCTGCTGGGCACGGAGGTTCAGACCAAATATGCCACTCTGAAGGCAACCGTGGCCGATCGCTGCCCGCGCCTGCTCGGCTCCCTGATCAAACGCGCCGAAGTCCAGTTTCACCATGAGGTGACAAACCAGTATCTCTGGAGCAAATTCTGAGACGCAGATATGCTTACTTTCATCGGCCTGGACCTGGCCTGGTCGCCACGCAACATAACCGGCAGAACGGTTTTCACCGGAGATACAACCGGCGGGACGTTGACCGATGTCGCGCTGCGCCACGATGACGCGGCTATCGTCCATTATGTCGAGTTACATGCAGGCGACGGCCCGGCAATCATGGCGGTCGATGCGCCGCTCCAGGTGCCGAACACAACCGGGCAGCGGCCCGCCGAAGCCGCGCTTGCGCGGGTCTTTCGGTGGCATGAGGCGGGCGCGCATCCCGCCAACCGCCGGCGACTGGCCTACGACGGTGTGGTGTGCGGTGAACAACTGGTTGCCGCCCTGGAACGGCGCGGCTTTATTCACAAACCCACGATTGCCGCAGGCGATCCGGTACGCCAGGTGATCGAAGTCTTCCCGCACCCGGCACGGTCAGGAAAAGCTGCCGGCCCAGGATGTTGCCGGGTTGCGCGGGAAACGGATGAAGGAGTATGAAGACCGGGTCGATGCACTCTTTTGCGCCTATATCGCGCTCTACGCCTTTCGCTGGGGCATGGCACGCTGCCGCGTCTTTGGCAACTTCACCGAGGGCTACATCTTCACCCGGGTCCCGAACAACCTGCAGGAGTAATAGCCCTCACGTTTTACGTCTCACGCATACGCTTCCAGAAAACGCTTACACGCGCTCAAGAATGCATCGGCGGTTGCGCCGTCGCACAGACGATGGTCAAACGTCAGCGAGCAGTAGCAGACCGGCCTGATGGCGATAGCATCGCTCCCACCCTGCGCGATCACTACTGGGCGCTTCTGGACCGCGCCGATGCCCAGGATGCCCCCCTGCGCCTGATTAATAATCGGCGTGGCAAAGAGGCTGCCGCTTACGCCATGATTAGTAATAGTGAATGTGCCGCCCTGCGTCTCATCCGGACGCAGACGCCGGCTGCGCGCCCGCTCCGTCAGGTCACCAACGGCCCGCGCGAGGCCCAGCAGGTTCTTCTCGTCGGCATCGTGAATGACCGGAACAATCAGCCCTTCCGTGAGCGCAACGGCGATCCCGATATGCTTCCGCCGATGTTGGATAATGCCGGCGGCGGTAAAACGACTGTTGAGGGACGGCACCAGCGCCAGCGCGCTGACGGTTGCCTGAACCAGATAGGCCGTCAGGGTGAGACGCACACCCTGTTGCGCAAAGGCTGCCTGCTGCTGCTCCCGGTGAGCCAGGACGCGACTCATATCCGCTTCCATCACCGTTGTGACGTGGGGAATTGTCCGCACCGCGTGCAGCATATGTTCGGCAATCGCGCGGCGTTGCGGGGTCAGCGGCAGCAGTTCGGCATCGTCCGGCAGTTCGGTCGGCGTGTCGGTTCCAGCCGGCGCGGGGATGGACGGCGAGGCCGGGGATTGCTCCGGCGGGGGATCGAGTTGCGCCTGGCGTTGCTCCAGGAAGCGCAGCACATCCTGCTTGCTGACCCGACCACCCACTCCAGTGCCGGTAATCCGGGCTACATCCAGGCCATGCTCAGCCACCATCCGCGCAACGACCGGCGAGAGGCGCGGCCTGCGCGGGGCAGACGACTCCCCGTTGGGCAACGGACGGCGTTCAGATTGACGTTCAGACGATGGCTCGGTCGCTTCACCGAGCAACCCCAGCAGTGTACCGACGCGCACCGTTGCCCCCTCCTGGACGCAAATCTCCAGTAGCGTACCGGCGGCCGGCGCGGGTAACTCCGTATCGATCTTGTCCGTGGTAATCTCAAGCAGCGGTTCATCCCGTGCAACCGGCTCGCCGGGCTGCTTCAGCCAGCGCCTGACCGTTCCCTCCGGGACGCTCTCGCCAAGCTGGGGCATCGTAATCTCGGTGGGCATCACCAGACCTCGTGCAACAGGTATTGATACGACGTACGCGGTGGGCGATCAAACTGGGCATTTCACCAGATGAAACACAGACCGCCTGCGGCAGCATGGTACGCTTTTTATCTTTTTCACAAAAAATTTGCACGAAGTGTAAATTTTTTGTGAAAAAGATAGGTTTCTTCCGCCCTGCCGGAGACACTATCCATTGTCAAACACAGGATCGCGTAACATATATCAGCACAGGTCGTTTCGCGTTTTTCGCTCATTTCGCGGCGTTCGTGGTCCAAAACCTTGCCGCGTACGTCGTATTATTGCGGGCTGAGTGTAGCATATTCAGAACCGGCGTGCAATCCCATGTTGCACTTTGCGACACAGCATGTTATGATCGATAAGGTTTGAAGCTTCTATCGGCAGCATCTCCAATCTAACTATGCGCGATATGCTACCGATCTTACCCTGTCGTCATACGAACCGGCCGCCAGTAGCTCATAGCTCAACATATAATGTACCATTCTATGGGTATATCATCGGATAATTTTACGACACCAGCAACCAGCAGACGAACGGAAAGCAGTATGCAACTCGTTCTGGCTTCAGCCTCTCCCCGCAGACATGAACTTTTATCCTGGCTAGGTGTCCCCTTTACCGTCATTGTTACGGATGCCGAAGAATCCGACGATCCGGCTCCGGCTGAGGTTGTCACCGCGCTCCCATCCTGTCCTCTCCCCCTCCGCGAGCATCCTACCCTGCGCGCATGGCGCAAAGCGCATGCCGTCTGGTCGCAGGATCAGGCTCCGGTTGTGCTTGGCGCTGATACGACTGTTGTGCTCGACGGGGACGTGCTTGGCAAACCGGACAATGCCACGCATGCACAGGCCATGCTGGCCCGCCTCGCCGGGCGAACCCACACAGTCTATACCGGAATTTGTGTCTACAACGCACCACCCCACGCAGTCGGGGGTGAAGCATCGGCGGCAACCGTGCCGCCACTTCAGTTACATCTTGAGGCGAGCAATGTCACACTTGCGCCGCTGGATGTCAATACCATTGCCGCATATGTGCGTACGGGTGAGCCGCTGGACAAAGCTGGAGCCTATGGCATCCAGGGTCTTGGCGGACAACTGGTTCGTCAGGTTGAGGGCAGCTATACCGCTGTAGTGGGCCTGCCACTCCCCGCGACCTGGCACATGCTATCAGCGGCTGGAGTTACAGGTATGGAAGATCCAACCGCTGCCTACCGAAACTGGTTACATCACCAGGGAAAGGAGCCGCTGCCATGTCCCCCAACGCTACCGTAAGGCTGCTCATTATCGACGATCACCCCCTCTTTCGGCAGGGTGTACGCTGGGCGCTCGGAGCTGAGGATGAAGTTCAAATTGTTGGCGATGCTGCCAGCGCTGAAGAAGCCCTGGAGTGGCTTGACAGCGTTGGTCCCAATAATGAGCCAAATGTCGTCCTGGTAGATTTGAATCTCCCCGGTATGAGCGGGTTGGAGTTGACGCGCCATATGCGTCGTCAGTATCCCAACCTGGGAGTGGTTATGCTCAGTATTCACGAAAATGATGAGCAGGCCTTTAACGCACTGCAGGCGGGCGCCGCCGCCTACCGCTCTAAGGATATTAAACCCCAGGATCTGGTTGAGATTCTGCGCCGGGTGGCGCGGGGTGAGTATGTCATTAACGACGTTGTGCTGGAAGAGCCGCGCGTGGCCCACCGGGTGCTTTCGCAGTTCCGCAATCTGCCCAAGGAACTGGCCGCTTCCCCGGACACCGATTTCCCGATCTTTACCCCGCTCAGTGACCGCGAAATTGAAGTACTCGAGCGTATCGCCGGCGGTGGCAGTAACAAAGAGATCGCCGATGCCCTGGGAATCAGCACCCAGACCGTCAAGAACCACATCTCGTCGATCCTGCGCAAGCTCTCGCTGAACGACCGCACACAGGCGGTGCTCTATGCGCTCCGCCGGGGCTGGATCGAAACCCCCGGCACGATCAAGTCCGGTCATGGCTCTTCCGAGAATAGCGAGAATGGCGAAGGGGAGTAAACCCCGAAACGTGCGGCGTGCGGCGTAAATAGCGCACGTTTCACGTTTCACGCTTCACCGCCGGCGCATGAGCTTGATGAAAAGTTTCCCATACTGCCAGAATGAGAGCGCAAAGGGAGCGAGCGCCAGGTAAAGTACTGGTCGCCCGCTCCGTGGGCCATCAGCCGTGTAGAGCAGAACCGCTACCATTAGTACCACCGTTGTGGCTTTCCCGGACGGCCTGGCTGTGGCAACCTGCGCGCGGCGGCG
>CAKZQX010000531.1 GCA_937141995.1 uncultured Chloroflexaceae bacterium
TCGGGCCGGTTGTCCAGGCAAACGCCTGGTTGGGAACCGACTGCGTAACTCCTGTTCTATGCATGGCCCGATGCGCCTGCGGCAGCGTGGCACTTGATTTATCTTTTTCACAAGAAATTTGCACTGCGTGCAAATTTCTTGTGAAAAAGAATGTTCCATTCCGCCCTGCCGGAGGCGAATCGGGCCGGTTGTCCAGGCAAACGCCTGGTTGGGAACCGACTGCGTAACTCCTGTTCTATGCATGGCCCGATGCGCCTGCGGCAGCGTGGTACTTGATGAACCTTTTGCAGAAATGTTGCGCGTCGTGTTGCGAGTTACACGGTTTCGGGTTATACTACTGTTACGATACCGTGTAGGGCAACATGCTATGATCCGTCTGGGCTTTTCCGTACGGGTAGTCGGGCAACCGGCGCTGCGCGCCTATGATCGACGGCGACTCCCGGCTCCCGATCTGAGCGTCAACCTGATCTATCTCCGCGATGTGCTGGTCTACCTGCGACGCGTGGGCATCCGGTTCTACCGAATTGCATCTACGCTGCTGCCGGATACGCCGGATATGAGCGTATTTGAACAACTGACCGCATGCGCGACCGAACTGGAGGCGCTGGCCGCGCAGATCGCGGCGCAGGGTGTCCGGCTCACGCTACACCTGGATCATCATATCGCTCTGGGAAGCGCCGACGATACCCAGGCGGCGCGTAGTCTGGCGACCATCGAAGCCCAGGCCGCCCTGCGGGAGCGGCTCGATGCCGGGCAATCGCCGCGCATGCCGCCACCGGGTGTGCTGGTGACACATATTGGCGGCCCGGCCGATACCCATGCCACGCTGCAGCGCTTCGCCCGACGCTACCGGGTACTATCCCCCCGGGCCCGTTCGCGCCTGGTTGTCGAGCATGATACCAACGGCTTTAGCCTGGGCCGTCTGCTCGGGCTGCACCAGCAGTGCAGTATCCCGGTCGTCTTTGACTATCTCCACTGGCAGATCCACAACCCGGAGCAGTTGCCGTTGGGGCTGGCACTGGGGCTGGCGCTGGCAACCTGGCCGCCCGGCTCGCGCCCGGAAGTGCATCTCAGCACCGCGCGCAGCGAGGCGCATCTGCTACCGGCAGCGGCGGGGCAGAGCGGGCGCGTGCTACCCCCGCGTCCGGGCCAGCATGCCGACTTTATCGCCGCAACCGATCTGCTGCACCTGCTCGGCGCGGCGCGCGGGTTGCCACCCTTTGACCTGATGCTGGAAGCCAAAGCCGGGGATCTGGCACTGCTGCGGCTGCGCAACGATATCGCCCGCATGAACCCGACACTGGCCGCGCGGCTAGCATAACATTGTCACCCAATTTCAGCGTTCAACACACGAACCGGTTTATGCTTTGCATTTTGCAAGCCGGCATGTTTACTACATATCATAGTAGTAGAGCAGGTACTTTTCTCCTATTGACGTTCACGAGCAAGAGTAGTACCCTGTTGGATATACTCAACTAAAATCAACTACTGTGTAGCACCAATCAGGTATCATTCCACCCTCATTTTCCTCCTACCTGCACGCCTTTCTGCTAATACCTGCATTGACCGGATAATTCAGACCAATCGAGATTACTATCAACCTGTTAGGGAGTACTCCGGTTATTCCCGGCATATCTATAAGCCCGCCGCCAAAATAAGTGGTACGTTTTTTCTCTTTGCGGCAACCATTGGGCTCTCCGAGCCCAATGGTTGCCGCAAAGGATTAGAATGTCCCACCCTGCCGCAGGCGATTCTGGCTTTCAGGTCTGGCACCAAGCCGGAATTGGCTGCACCGCGTACCTCGTGTTATTTACAGGAGTTACGCGGTGGGCGTTCAAATCAGGCATTTGTCTGGATGAATGGCCCGATTCGCCTGCGGCAGCATGGTACTCTTTTGTCTTTTTCACAAA
>CAKZQX010000532.1 GCA_937141995.1 uncultured Chloroflexaceae bacterium
GGAGCAATGTCCGGATTAAACATTCATTAGCCGGTGGAGACCTGGCGGGACAGCCTATACTGCCAGGCAAGCCTGATCCGGCTGAAGCCGGGACTCCAGAATTATGGATATCCAGATTAAACCTTCAACCTTCATTAGTCGCTGGATGCCTGCCGGGACAGCCGTAGGGTGCATGCGATGCACCGTGCTACGGCCGCACACCATCCCTGGACTATTTGCTCAACGTTAACGGCAATCCATATGTTTTGCACCATGCCTACTCCGGCTACAAACCGGCACTCCCCGCACCCCGGATGGACCAGGGCCGCAGCCGGGTCCGCTGGTGGGCAAATAGGTGCCAGGGATCGTACCACCAGGGATCGCGCCGGAATGCCGCGGCGGGCCACTGTTGCGGCAACGTGCTGCCGACCGGGCCTGCGGTGCTGCCCGCATCGTAGTCGGTAGTGAGCACGCGGGTTGGCGGGGCAACCTGGGCGGTGGTACTGGTACCGGGAGGTGGCAGCGGTCCATCGAATTTATTAGGATCGTTATTGGGATCGAAGCTCGCATCCGATGTGAACACAATCTGGTCAATACAGAAACCGGTATCGCGTGCCCATACATTAACGATATTTCCTGATGTTTGTTCGACTTTTAAAGAAGGTTTTTCTTTCTTATTTTTACCGTCTTTATCATCCCATCCATTGATCCATACCCATTCATTATGATCGTCGGTGTCGATAGATTTCACGGAAACCGCATTATTTATGCCAATATGGGCCGAGTCGGTCTTACCGCTACTTCCCCACCCACGTATCCAGACATAATATGAAATAGGTGTAGTAGCAGTAGCCTCTCGAAAGGTAACATCGTTGTAACGCAGTTCGGGGCTATTGGGTGGCTCATCAAATATTTGCGTATCGCTGGGTAAGATACACATATAGCCTGTACCACCATATTTAGCAAATTCTTCATTATTATTGCTGAGGGGTTCAGTATTGTTGCTATCTCTAGACTTCCATTGATAAGCTTCATTATTTACAGAAACAGGGCTCTGGGGCTTAAAATCCTCGGCCTCGAGCAAAACAACTTTGTTCTCGTTGATCAGGGTGAGGGTGTACTCTTCGGAATCGGCTGTAACACCCTGCGGATTTTTAAATTCCACGGTGATTTTGCCATATGCCGGTGCGTTGTCTGCCAGTTCGAGATTCACGGGAATTTGTTCTCGATTGGAAGGAATGTTAATAGTATTAACTTGTTTGAAGATATTGGAAATGTCGTTACCATTAATATCCTTAAACGTTAAATCCACAGTCATATTATCGTCGCGTGGGTTAGGTTGATCCAACTGCAGTCCGATAGCAATCTGGTTGTCAAAGACGGTTTGTCCCTCATTACTAAAAGAAACTTTTGGTAGATCTTGATCAATGATGGTACCGATAGCAGTGAGTGTTGCTTCTTTAGTGGAAAACTCCACAGGAACATCTGCTGGTATATCGCTTAATATGACACTGAAATCCTCTCTTTTTGGTTCGACTTGATCATCAGGATTGATCGTGACTGAGATTGGTTTTTCAAAACCTTGATCTGGACCAAAATACAGTTCGCCTCGAGGGTTAGCAATGGTGTAGTCATGATTTATCCTTGGTTCGGTATTTACAGGACGAACCTCGTATGTCACCGTGACCGGGAAACTGGTACGCGGGCTCAATGTTACGGTAAACGTGGCCGTGGTTTTCTCATTTTCTGTTTCTGGTTCGATTTCCTCAACGGGATCTCTCTCAAAACTGATGACAGCCGGTCCATCATTATCGATGATAGTACCGGTAGCAGTGCCATCGTCAATAGTTATACGGTTCTCTTCTGAAAACCCAGTTATCTCAATTGTAAACTCCTCGTTTAGCTCTACAATATTATCACGTTTGATTTTCACCGGGATAGACTGAGTGATTTTACTCGGTTCAAATGAAATAGTACCGGCGGATTTATCCTCAAAATCATTAGAAGTTGCGCCGGCAACACCGCTCCCCGGTTGCATCGTGTAGTTCACCTCAACCGGTTGACTACCCGGGAGCGGAGCGGAAAGCGTAACCGTAAAGGTGGCGTTGGTATCCTGCTCATTGAACGTCATATCACTAATTGAGAGCCTTGGCGGGCCGTCATCATCGATAATAGTGCCGGTAGCGACGGCGTTATTTGCGATCGTCGCATTGACCGGGTTGGACAGGATAACGCGAAATGTCTCGTCAACTTCTACTTCTTCCTCCCCGAAAATAGCGATAGAGATGGTTTTCTCGGTTGTTTCTGCGGGGAACGTTACTGTTTCACTTTGGGCAAGAAAGTCATTTTCCTCGGCTGTGACAGCGTCGGTAGCATAGTTCACCTTTACCTCGCGCCCACTGGCAGCGGATAAGCTTATCGTAAAATCTAGCTGTTTGGTGTCATCTGCATTGCCCTCAAGGATTGCCGGCTCATCAATTGAGATTGAGAGGGTTGGCTCGGGATCATCGTCCGTGATCCTCACCGTAAAGCTGCTCTGACTACTCGCCAATGTTGCGCCTTCCACACTGGTCAGGGTAACATGAAAATCTTCGTTGTCCTCATCAAGATTATCTTCTTCAATATTTACTTTGATTTCTCGAGATAAAGTGGTATCACCGGCATCAAATTCCAGGCTCCCGCTAGTCGTTTCGGACGTATAATCGGCAGGATTAACGGCAGTTCCGTTGCGAATCACATAGTTGACTGTCACTGACTCCGGCGGGATCGTCGAGAGTGACACGCTGATGGTTGCAGAGTCTCCTTCGTTGACTGGTGGTGGACCAGAGATGAACACTTCCGGTTGACGGCTATTCCCATCCGCATCACGGATAACACCCAGGGCACTGTCGGTTCCCAGGAGTCCATTGACAGGATTGCTCAACACGAGTTCGAACTGTTCCTGCCCCTCGCGAATATTATCATTCTGAAGCGCTATCGCAATGTTTTTTCTGGTTTCCGACGGTCCAAACACCAGGGTGTTGGAGTCAGGCGTGTAGTCTTCCGGGGCAATCGCGCTATCATCTTCCGTGGTGTAGTCTACGGTGACATTCTCCGCATTTGCCGGGCCGGAGAGCGATACTTCAAATATGATGCTGCCACCCTCGATCCCATTGGCAGAACTGACCGAAATGGTACGCGGACCGGGCGTAGCGGTCGGGACCGGCGTCGGGACCGGCGTCGCTGTGGTCGTATCATCTTCTTCATCGTCTTCGCTGGAGCTATCGTCGCCATTATCCCCACTGTCGCTACTGCCACTCCCGCTGCTCCCACTGCCGCTGCCGCCACTCCCGCTGCTCCCATCGTTGCCGTTGCTTCCACCGTTGCCGCTGCCGCCACTATTCCCACCACTGCCACTGCCATTCCCGGTAGTATTTGCAACATTGCCCCCGGCGACGGCCAGGGTGGTTTGCGCCAGCGCCGCCTGACTTGCGGCGGCGGCGGATGTCGCTTCCTGGAGGGCGCGATTGACCGCCGCCTCCTCAGTTGCCACGACGCTGGTCTGGAAGAAGTCGGCCGTTTCGGTCTGTTCCACGGCGGCCATTTCTGCGGCGGCGGTCACAGTCCCGGCAATCTGGGTCTCGGCCAGCAACGCGTCTTGACTCGCTACTGCGCGAATGGCCTGCACGGTTCCCGCCATATCGACTTCAGTTGGGCGTTCAGATGGCTGAGTTGTGGGGCTATCGGTTGGCGAAACGGTTTCCGTAACATTTTCCATCTGGACTACGGCGTTTTCGTCATCATTGTTGAATGCACCGGCGGCCCATGCGCCACCCACCAGCAGTAGAAGCAGCAGGGTCGCCACCGCCGGAATCACCCAGAACGGGAAGGGGGCCCGCTGTTCCAACTGCGCTACCGCCGCCAGGGTTTCCTGGGTGGCCGAGGTCGCCTCTACGCCGAAGGTGTAGTTCTGTAACTTCCCGGCAGGTTTCTCGCGGGCCTGCACCCCCAGCCGCAGGTTGGCGCTTTTGCCCGGCTCGATGATGATGCGCGGCTGCTCCAGGCTATAGTCCAGGCCGGGCTCTTCTTCGCCGGCCTGCAGCGAGTAAAATGTTGTTGCATTCCCAAGGTTCTGCAATGTGACCACGTATGTTGTCTGCTGCAAGCCCCGGACGATACGTTTGCGGGGATGCAGTTCCATGTGGCTTTCGGCGAAGGGCAGCACGGCCCAGCGGGTGGTTGTGCTGCCCGTCTCGGCCAGATTGTTCTGAGAACGGGCGCGGATGGTCACCGGATTCTCGC
>CAKZQX010000533.1 GCA_937141995.1 uncultured Chloroflexaceae bacterium
CCGTTCACGTCGTCAAACGCCCGGTTTGAACACGCACCGCGTAACTCCTGTTACTGATGGGAATAATGCACCCGCGGCGACCTGGCTGGCGATGAAAAAAGCGCTGACATAGCCGGCAAAAATGAATAACCCAGTAAATTTTTAGTACGTTTTCACACCGTAAAACTGTGTGTTTTACACCCAGGAATAGTAAACAACACCTCACAGAACAAAGGTCATAGATCGTATCGAAATTGAACCCCTGATTGTTCTCTGTTCTGTGGAGTGTTGTTCTTGCGCTACCTATCCATCTGGCCTGATGTTCTGGTTGATGTGGAACAGGTTGGTCGGATCGTAGCGCTGCTTCAGCATAACCAGACGTTCATAACGGTCGCCATAGGCCGCCCGGATGCGGTCGCTGCCTTCGTCCTCACTCAAGAAGTTGACATACACCCCGCCGGTTGAGAAGGGCTGCATCGCCGACAAGAGATCACGCGTCCAGCGGGTGTAGCGTTCCGTCTCGTCCAGCGCTTCCCAGGCGGCCTGGATATTGAGCACATAGGCGGCATCCCGATGAGCAGCGGCATTGGTGTTGGCATCAATCCGGCTGATAGCCGCCCCAGTTGGAAGAGCAGCACCGCCGAGTAGGGTTTGCTCTCGTCCGGGGCTGTGCCCGCACTGTACGCGCCTGCGGATCAACATGGATGCCGTTCATCAACGACAGGTCATCATCAGGTCGGCATCGCAGACGGCCAGACCGGCCACATTGTGACCGCCACCCCGTACCGACAACGGCAATTCGTTCTCGCGGGCGAAGTTAACCGCCGTCACCACATCGGCGGTGCCGGCGCAGCGGGCAGTCAGCGCCGGGTGTTTGTCAATCATGCCATTCCAGATCGTGCGGGCACCGTCATAGCCGGCATCGCCGGGGCGCAGCAGTACGCCGCGCAACTGCGACTGGAAGGTCTGCACGGCTACTGCATTCACGACTGGTTCTTTTGTTGCGTGTAGCATGGTCATCCTGAGCCTCCTTATGTTCAATCCCTATGACAGCGTTCGCGTCTGTGGGACTCAGGATAGCCGACGCAGCGTTCGACAGGCGTTCTGTGGAGCGTTCGGGAGGGAGGATTTTGCCGGGAAGAGTGACATAAAACCGCTGGGTCGGGAGAGCAACCATTACATTGGGCAGAGCAAGCCCTCACACCATGCAGACCCCGGTTGAGTAGTTGAGCACTGAAATTGCATGCCCTGTCTGGTTATGTTATACTTCATAATACCGCATAATACCAGGCTATACCACACATAGCTACGTGTAGCGTTTTTTCAACATAGTGCGGGTTGAGCACTGAAATCCCCTCCATTCTATCCCGCCCAGTAAACGCCAGCCGTTTCATCCACGCGGTTCGGGGTTGAGCACTGAAATTACTGCAGAGGGCAGCGGAAGGATCAAGGATAGAAATCCGGCTGGTCATAAATTACATATGTGTTTCACCAGTTACGGCTCGGGATTGAGCACTGAAATAGGGAAATGCAAGGTAGCCTGCACCCAAACCGTTCAACAGCATCATAACAACAATGTAAGCAGCATGGATCCGTGCGGAAGTAACCCAGGACGCTAAACAGCAGTTTCTCTCCTGTAAGTGCCAGAAGGGGTAGGTATGGTTTTTCAGCAACTCACTGAAGAATTAGGATGGCCCGAGCACAGTGAAATATTTGAACCTGCCGGGGGGGGGGCAAAGGTTATTGTTCAGCTTGCCCAGAAAAAACTCGGCCGCGCTATTGCACGCACGGTTGGAGGTACAGATATAAAAGTGGGCATCCTGGCGGCTGACCCGGAAACCTCCGAAGCGCCGCTGGCCCTCGTATGCCGGTTTGCAACCCGCGTCCAAGCGGAAGTATTGTTTGAAACCCAACGGCTGGCCTGGAACTTCAGTCGTTCCCTGCTGCTGATAACAATTGAACCACATACTATCCGCACCTGGAGTTGCTGTGAGCCACCTCTCGACAGCCACACAGTCGCAACGACGGCGGCTCTGGCCCTGGATAGTGCTAATCCCGATGGGCATGGACCGCAAATACTACCGGCAATCCCACTCGAACCAGTTGCTGGTCACCTGTTGGAGCACCGGGCGGCCGCATCACTTGCCTGGGTTGAGCTTGTATCAGGGGCATTCTTCCAGAATCACGCAGAGCGCTTTCCCAGAGACCGTCGCGCCGATCATATGCTGCTCAGTAATTTGAAAGAGGTGCGACAGGTACTACGCGCTCTGGAACTGGACGACACATATAGCCACGATCTGCTGGCGCGGATTATCTTTGTGCAATTCCTGTTTGACCGCAAGGACTCGCATGATCATGCTGCATTAAATGCGGAAAAGCTGCGTGAACTCCATGCGCAGGGCATCCTCTCAAATCTTTATACCGATCTCGCCGCTATTCTTGAAAATTATGACGATACATATGCCCTCTTTGGGTGGCTAAATCAGCATTTTAATGGTGATCTATTTCCGGGCGAGAGTGGCACACCAGAGCAGCAGCAGGCCGCCTGGGAAGAAGAGAGACGGTTTGTTCAACCAGTCCATCTGGCAAAACTGGCTGATTTTGTACGTGGCGATATGCGCATGGCTGATGGACAACGCTGTCTCTGGCGGCAGTATGCCTTTGATGTCATACCACTGGATTTCATTAGCAGTATCTATGAGGAGTTTGTCGGTAAGGATACGGGGGTAGGCATACACTACACGCGCGGGCATCTGGTTGATTTCATGCTGGATCGGGTGCTTCCCTGGGATAGTACCGACTGGGATCTACGCCTGCTTGATCCGGCCTGTGGATCAGGGATTTTTCTGGTGAAAGCATACCAGCGGCTCATCTACCGTTGGGAGCTGGCGCATCCAGGCGAGGAGGTCCGGCCGGAAGTGCTCAAGCAGCTCCTTGAGCATAATCTGGTAGGCATTGATCAGGATACCCATGCCGTGCGTGTGGCTGCGTTTAGTCTGTATCTGGCGATGTGTGATGAGATCGACCCACGTCATTATTGGAGCGATCCGGCGCGGGTGCGCTTTCCTCCCCTGCGCAATCGGAGTATCCTACAGAGTGATTTTTTTGCAGAAGAGATACCTGGGGTCCGCACCCGGGAAGATACGGCATCCTACGATATTGTTATTGGCAACCCACCCTGGGGTGGATCGACAGTGACCCAGACAGCCATGGATTGGGCCAGAGCACATAACTGGCAACTTGCCAATAAGGATTTTGGCATGCTGTTTGTAGCAAAGAGTGCTGAGCTTACAAAACCAGGCGGGGTTATTTGTCTGGTGCAGTCGGCCAATGCCTTGCTTGCTAATCAATCCCCAACAGCGGTCAAACTACGCCACAAACTCTTTCAGGACTTTAAAAAAATTGAGGGAGTCATTAATCTGGCTGCCTTTCGCCTGACCGAGGTTCAACTGTTCCGCAATGTGAAAGTACCAACATGCATCCTGATCCTGCGCAATATTGCACCGGACGGCGAAGCATTTTTGTATGAATGTCCGAAACCACTCCACACTGGTGAAGATACAACACGGATCTTGATCGAAGACCAGGATGCGCATTTCCTCTATCCCGAGGATGTGGCAGATGAACCGGCGATCTGGTCAATCCTGATGTGGGGCGGTCAGCGCGATCGTGACATCATCCGTCGGCTTCGACGCTATCCAAATCTTGAGCAATTGAAAGATCAGGGTAAAATACAGACGCGCCGAGGCATTACTCGTGCAGACAGAAAGAAACAACAAAATGATATCGTTGGAAGACGTTTCGTTGAAATTGTGGAATTCTCGGAGTCAGAAAACTTGCAGTTGGATGCAAAGCATCTGGGAATTAACACTAACCCTTATATCGACTCAAAAGGTTCTACCGATCTGCGCGCATTTGCGTTGCCCCAACTGATTATTAGAATGAGTTGGGTACAGGCAACAAAACGGTTCCAGGCCAAAATGGTACAATCGACGCCTGACATTGGCGGGGTGATTTTTGAGCGAAGCCTCGTCAGTGTCCATGCGCCATCTGATCATACCGATCTGCTTGAAACCAGTTGTGCCTGCTATAACAGCCTGGTGGCTACCTACTACCTTTTCCTGAGCAGTGGCCGTTTTGCATTTGATCGTTCTGAGCCATGGGTCGGTCAACTTCGCAGGTTGCCCATACCACCAGTTGCCGCACATGTGCTTGATGGTATAAGTTCTCTTGAAGACCTGGATACGCGGGTTTACAACCTGTTTTCGCTGCAGGAAGCCGAAACAATCCTGATTGAAGATATGGTGCATTACACGCTGACCGATTTCAAAGGCACGGGTGAACGGCCCGGATACCGGCCTACGCAGCGTGGAAAGCCGAGTAATGGTCAGCAGCAACCGGAGCCGGATCTGCAGCGCTACTGTGAGATCATGCTGCGGGTGCTCAAGGCGGCCTATGGTCAGGATAAGGCCATTGGTGCGGTGATTTTCAGTGAGTCTGCCCAACCCGGACTGCCTGTGCGACTGGTAGCGATCTACCTGAATGACCCGGCGATCAATTCGGTACAGATTGCGCCACTCCAATCACCCGACTTGCAGAGACGCTTGCTGCGGGTGTATAATCTGGCCCAAGATGCACAAGGGGAGCCAGTAGCCTATCAGCGTTGTGTGAGAACGTATGATACTGCCCGAACCGAGGTAGGTACATCTCTGATTGTTCATATTGTTAAACCCGATCAGATGCGCTACTGGACACGGTCGATGGCCCTGCGCGATGCCGATGAGATTGCTGCGGATATGGCACTATGGGCAACATCTGCAACAACCGGGGTGCCAGAGTAAACAGGAAGCAGATGGATGGCACGTAAGCGAGGCAAGACAATCTCTGAACAGTGTTATGGCATGCCTCCAGATGCTAACGACCTGGTAAAACTCTGGAATAATGATCTGACGCATAAGTTGCTATCGCATGTGTGGCAAGCCTATGATCAACTCTATGCACATATGCTGTGCCGGCTTGCCTGGACAGAGGAATACGACGATCTCGAACGATCAATCACCCATCACTTAGAGCTATCAATTCGTGAAACCCTTGACAAATATTTACCATACACCGTTCAGCATGGCGTGCCGGAACATGAGTCACGCCAACCTCCCCCCGCTCGACCGCCCGAATATGATATCGCTTTTATCTGGCGCGCTAATCCCCGGATTATGTGGCCGTTGGAAGCGAAAGTTATCCGAACAGATGATGATACGAACGAGAATCTTGGGGATTACATCCAGACTATAGAAGAGCGCTATCTGACCTGCCGCTATGCCCCTTTCTCGAATGGCGGTGCAATGATCTGCTATTTCCGATCCGGCAATCCAGGGCTGTTACTCCAACATCTTGAGAGAAGATTAGCATGTTCCTTTGCCGATTACCCACCGTTCGCAGATCGGTCGCACAAAATTTCGGAACATATGCGGTCAGTTCCCCATGGAAAACCTTATCCTATCCACTTTCGCTGTCACCACATGGTTTTGCCCCTTGCCTGAACATAGCCCGCGTCGTAAACATCATGCCTCCGCCACCCACCGCACCGCTTCCTCCGCCCGTGTGAACCAGGCCGCGGCATATGCGTCATTCGCCCCCTGCCGCTGCAACAACATTCCCTGGAGCCGGTAGAGCCCCGCCGCACACCAGCGTTCGTCCCGTGCTTCAAGGATGCCCAGCGCCGCATCGATGCTGGTCTGGCTCTGCTCCAGGTTGCCACACTGCATGTGTACCTCAGCCAGCAGGGTGAGGTAGTAGGGCTCGCGCAGACCGGCTCCCGTGGCGCGTAAATCCGCCAGGCTCTGCTCCATTTGCGCAATGCCGGCAACCGCATACCCCACCTGCACCAGCGCCCATCCCTGCAGAATATCCGCCCAAGCCCGGTAGTAGACAAAGCCCCACGCCTATCTGTCCGGCCCGAACAGATAGGCGTGGGCTGAATGCTGCTACGGACTGTAGCGGACCAGCGCCGCGTCAAGATAGGCATGGGCACGCACCAGTTTGCCCAGATGAAACAGGCTGTTACCGGCGGCGAAGTATGCCGCAACCAGTGCGGCCGGGTCATCGTGCATATGGGCCAGATGTAAACACTGCTCTCCCAGTTCATGTGCGGTATGCAGTTCTTCCCGCACGGTATAAAAGACCCACAGCCCCCACAACACCGGGAAGAGCCGACGGGTGTTTTCGATCTGCTCACAGACGGCGCGGGCCCGCGCATAGATCTGCTGCACCTCCGGCGCGGCATAGCCTCGTGCAGCGATCAGCGACGGCCCCAGCGCAGTGCAGAGCGCAATCTCCCGGTCGGCCCATTCGCGGTTCTCCGGCAGACCCGGTAGCAGATCCAGCCCGCGGCTCAGATAGGTAATGGCCTCCTCGTTGGCATACACGCGCTGGGCTAGTTCACCCGCACGTTGATAGTACGGAATTGCCTGCGCACGCATGCCCGCCCGCTCATAGTGAAACACCAGTTGCCCACTGACGGCGTCGCGGTTCGCGGCATAGAACAGTTCCAATGCCTGGACCACGCGGCGATGCAGTAATCGCTTGCGGGCCAGCGTCATTCCGGTAACAACCACTTCACGGATTTTGTCATGGCTGAAGTCATAGCTGTCGCCTCCCTGTTCGCGCACAATCCGATGCTGCCAGAGCTCGTCCAGGGCGCGCACAAAGGTATCCGCATCGCTCTCAGTGGCCTGTGCCAGGACATCAACGCGAAACTCCCGGCCAGGCATAGCCGACAGATCGGCCAGTTGCCGGGCTGCCGGGGACAGTTGCGCCAGGCGTGACTCGATCACGGACTGCACACGCGGTGGCAATGACTGAAACTGCGGGACGACATATCCGGCAGGTAGTGCTCCGGTCGGCATGTTTGCCGGCCTCGCCCGCACCATTTCGACCACAAATAGCGGATTACCCTCGGTTTCCGCATACAGGCGGGCTGCAAACACCGGATCGAGGGTATGTCCGGCGATGTGGGTTGCGAGTGCCGCAGTCTCGCCGGCATCCAGCGCGGCCAGTTCAATGTCGGTCAACTGTTCAGTGTGGCGCAACTTGACCGGGCCACCGTGATTGCCGACTGACCGGCCCAGGCCAACACTTCCTCCACCAGCCGGGTCTTACCAATACCCGCCTCGCCCGTGATCAACACAGCATGCGAATTGCCCGCCGTGGCCAGTTGCCGACGTGCTTGCGGCGCATCATGGTGCAGTAGCAGTAGGCCAGCAAGGATTGCAGGCGCGCAGTGTTGACGCTCGTCACCGGATCAGCGCCATAGCGCAGATCAAACCCACCCAGGATGTCCGCCGACATGTTCTTGTCGTGCTTGATGCGCAGGGCATAGGACTCCGGCA
>CAKZQX010000534.1 GCA_937141995.1 uncultured Chloroflexaceae bacterium
CACAAAAATGTTGCACAGCATGCAACATTTTTGTGGAAAAGAAAAAACGAGTACCATGCTGCCGCAGGCGAATCGGGCGTCCATCGCATGAAACGTCCGGTTTGCATGGCAACCGCGTAACTTGTGGTAGTGATACAACCTGAGGAGCGCATCAACGACTGGTGAACGTGGGCTCGCCTGTGGTCTAGACCGGACGCTTGCAACATTGTTATCTCGAGATCATCAATGCGATCTTGCACGGAGTCGGAGGTTACGCTATAGTAGCGCTATGCGGACACTGATCACAGGGATTAATGGATTTGTTGGAGGACACCTGGCCGAGTATTTGCTCACTATGCCAGGATGGGAGATCTGGGGAGTTTCGCGCGCCGAGCAGCTCGCGCTTCCCCAGATCCGTGACCAGGTGCGTCTGATTCGCGCCGATCTCTGTGACGCGGCACAAACGGATGCGGCCATTGCGACAGCCCGGCCAGATGTCATCTTTCACCTGGCGGGGCAGCCATTTGTGCCCGAATCATTTCGTGATCCGGCGGCGACGCTTAACACCAATATTCTCGCTCAACTGCATATTTTGCTGGCACTGATTGCTCAGAAGCGCCATACACGCGTGCTGGCCGTCTGTACCAATGAGGAATACGGCACAATTACGCCGGCCGATCTGCCTATCGACGAAGATACACCGCTACGTCCGGCCAATCCCTACGGCGTGAGCAAAGTTGCACAAGATATGCTGGCATTCCAGTACCACACCAGCCATGGCCTGGATGTCGTACGGGTGCGCCCCTTTACCCATATCGGCCCCCGGCAGAGCGAGCGCTTTGTTGCGGCGGCCTTTGCCCGGCAAATTGCGCAGATTGAGGCGGGGGTGCAACCGCCGGTGCTGCGAGTGGGCAATCTCAGTGCGCAACGCGACTTTACTGACGTGCGCGATATCGTACGCGCGTATGTTCTCGCCGTCGAACATGGGGCAGCCGGTCAGGTCTATAACATTGGGTCAGGCCAGGCGGTGACGATTCAGGCGCTGCTTGAGCAGTTGCTGGCCCTGAGCAGCATTCAGGTCGATGTTCAGCCTGATCCACAGCGCATGCGGCCCGTTGATGTGCCCCTGGTCGTGTGTGATCCCGGCCGCTTTCAAGCCTGTACCGGCTGGACACCACACATTTCCTTCGAACAGACCCTGCAGGATATTCTACATGACTGGCGTACCCGTATATAATCGCCAGTAAGAACCGTACCCGCCGTTGGAGCAAGAATGCATGCCATACGAGGGGTGAGGAGAACCCATGAAAGCTGTAATACTCGTAGGTGGTCTGGG
>CAKZQX010000535.1 GCA_937141995.1 uncultured Chloroflexaceae bacterium
GAGGAACAGCCGGTGGCATTGGCAATCAGTGCGCGGTCGCCATAGAGCTGCGAAACCAGCTTGATGTAGGGCGTCTCACCACAGCCCGCACAGGCTCCGGAGAACTCGAACAGCGGCATGATCAGTTGCGAGTTGCGCACCGTCCCCAGGTTGAACTGCGCCCGATCCGCCTCCGGCAGGGAGAGGAAGAAGTCCCAGTTGACCCGCTCCTGCTCGCGGAGGGGCGGCTGTGGCACCATATTGATGGCTTTGCGCCCCACCTGGCTCTTATCCTTGGCCGGGCAGACCTCCACACAGAGACTACAGCCGGTGCAGTCCTCGGGCGCCACCTGGATGGTGTAGCGCAGTTCGCGGAACTCTTTCGCGCGACCCTGAGCGCTCTTGAACTGCGGTGGTGCATTCTCCAGCGCCGACTCCTCGTAAACCTTGGGTCGGATCACAGCGTGTGGGCAGACAAAGGAACATTTGCCGCACTGGATACAGAGATCCGGTTCCCAGGCCGGGATCTCCAGCGCGATGTTGCGCTTCTCCCAGCGGGTTGTCCCGGAGGGATAGGTACCATCTATCGGCAGCATACTGACCGGCAGCGCATCGCCGTCCCGGGCAATCATCCTGCCCAGCACATTGCGCACAAAGTCGGGCGCTTCCGCCGGGATTGGTGCCTGTCGGGGCAACGAACTGTTAGCCTGCTCCGGCACCGTGACCTCGTGTAGATGCGCCAGTGTCTCATCAACCGCCATAAAGTTCTGGCGGACCACCGCATCCCCGCGCTTGCCGTAGGTCTTCTTGATCGTCTCTTTGATCTTGGCAATCGCCTGCTCCCGGGGCAGCACCCCGCTGATAGCGAAGAAGCAGGTCTGCATCACCGTGTTAATCCGCCCGCCCATGCCGGTCTTCTGGGCAACCTTGTAGGCATCGATAACGTAGAAATGTAGTTTCTTCTCAAGAATGTTGACCTGCACCTCGCGTGGTAGATGATCCCAGACCGCATCCGGCTCGTAGATGCTGTTGAGCAGGAAGATCGAGCCGGGCATGGCCTCCTTGAGTACATCAAAGCGCTCCAGGAAGGTAAACTGATGGCAGGCCACAAAGTTGGCGTGACTGATCAGGTAGGGGGCGCGAATCGGCGCGGGGCCGAATCGCAGGTGCGAAATTGTCACCGAGCCGGATTTCTTCGAGTCATACTCGAAGTAGCCCTGAGCGTTATTCTCGGTTTCCTCACCGATGATCTTGATCGAGTTCTTGTTTGCGCCCACCGTGCCGTCCGAACCAAGCCCCCAGAAGATACACCGGACGATTTCTTCGCTAGAAACAAAGAAACCGGCATCGAAGTCCAGGCTGGTGTGCGTCACATCGTCGGTAATGCCGATGGTGAAGTGGTTTTTGGGCTTATCTTTGCTCAGTTCGTCAAAGACACCTTTGACCATCGCGGGCGTAAAGTCTTTCGAGGAGAGGCCATAGCGCCCCCCAAAGATACGGGGTGTGTTGGAGAAGGGCGCAATCTCCTGGCTTACGCCTTCCAGAACGGCCGTCAATACATCCTGGTAGAGTGGCTCGCCCGCGCTGCCCGGCTCCTTAGTGCGGTCCAGCACGGCAATCTTCTTCACGCCGGCCGGCAGTGTATTCAAGAACTGCTCAACCGCAAACGGCCGATAAAGCCGTACTGTAACAACACCGACCTTCTCGCCGCGCTCGGCGAGATAGTTTGCCGTCTCCTGGGCCGTCTCCGCGCCGGAACCCATAATCACAATCACCCGCTCGGCATCGGGTGCGCCGGTATAGTCAAACAGATGGTACTGCCGCCCAACGATGGAGGCAAATGTATCCATCGCTTGCTGTACGATATTCGGGCATGCCAGATAGAAGGGGTTCACCGTCTCGCGGGCCTGGAAGTAGACATCGGGGTTCTGCGCGGTACCCCGAATAAAGGGATGATCCGGCGAGAGCCCACGCTGGCGATGCGCCCGCACCAGGTCATCGTCGATCATTGCTCGCAGATCATCGTCGTCGAGTTGCTCAATCTTGTTGATTTCGTGTGAAGTCCGAAACCCATCAAAGAAGTGAATAAACGGAACGCGGGAGGCCAGTGTTGCGGCATGGGCAATCAGCGCCATGTCCTGCGCCTCTTGCACGGAAGCCGAGGCCAGCAGCGCAAAGCCCGTCGAACGCACCGCCATCACGTCGGAGTGGTCCCCAAAGATGGACAGTCCCTGCGCCGCCAGTGACCGGGCGGCAACATGCAGTACAGCGGCAGTTAGCTCACCCGCGATCTTGTACATATTGGGGATCATCAAGAGCAGCCCTTGCGAGGCCGTAAACGTCGTGGTCAGGGCACCCGTTTGGAGCGCGCCATGCACTGCGCCGGCCGCGCCACCCTCGGACTGCATCTCGACCACGGATGGAACCGTTCCCCAGATATTTTTCCCACCAACAGCCGACCAGGCATCCGCCAGTTCGCCCATCGGGGTCGAAGGAGTAATCGGGTAAATTGCGATTACCTCACTCAATCGGTGAGCAACGCGCGCTGCGGCCTCATTGCCGTCGATAGTTGCGCGTACACGTGCCATAATCCTGTTTCCTCCACAAAATATTCATCGCCTTCCCGGTCTGGTATGTCAAAATGTTGTGGTAGAGAAGAAGATCCAAAACATTCACAAACGCTGGTTGTCATCACTTTTTAGTATAACGAGCCGTTCTTATCAGCGGTGGAAAGGGAAGACTACACGGCGTTATCATTCGGCAACACTGAATTGCCGCGTTGTCGTCAGATACCAGATGACATGAAGCCCTTTTTGGATATAATACGACAGTGGGATTACAGATACTGTAACTCCGACGTAACTACCATGAAGAGACTAGTATTGTGTCATTCTTCACTAACAAGACTTTACGCGCACGATAGCTCAGTGTCGCCACTGCGAACGGAAAAGAATGACAGCAGTGTCAGGTTCGACGATGACAACATCCTGTCAGCACAACGCAACCCACATTCCATGGCACACCAGAGAGGGATGGTCGGAGTTATACACGTATAACACACGCTGGAGCAGGTCACCCGGTTGACCACTCACACGAGAAATATCCGTTCGCGCGTCTACGCCTGTTGTTTCCTGATACCACCACCACACTGCGCAACCAGTTGTCACGGTAGACGAACTCAGCAAAGAAGCTGTGTGGCGGCGTCGGGCTCATAGCGATTAGTGACAATCGTGTACAGCTACCAATCAACACTGCGTTGTATTGAATACGCGGTTTGTCACTATATCTAAAGGTGACCAACGTTGCTTACTTTAATAGACATCGAACAGATCCTAACGTTCTATGATCTGGGTGAACTCTATGGTGTCACTCAGGCATATCGAGGGTTTGTGAACGAGACGGCGTTTATCAACACCAGTGCTGGACGGTTTGTGGTACGGCGCAATCATCGCCGGCTGAGTGAGGCAGCGCATCTCTACCGCCATGCCTTGATCAACCGGCTGGTTGCGAACGACTTTCCGACGCCTGCGCTGGTGCCGACCCGCAATGGCGAAACGTTGCTCCGGCTTGACGGCCGGTTGCACGAGATCCTGACCTTTGTTCAGGGGACGGACTACGCTCCGCAGCGACCGCAGCAACTGGCGAGTATCGGCAAGACGCTGGCCCACTACCACCAGATCGTTCGGGATATGCCGCCGCCGCTGGAAGAGCCAACATTGCGCTATAGCCCGATGAATGCGATGGCGCTGATCGAGACGTTGCTTGTACGCGACATCATGGGGGAACTCTATGTCCCGCTGTCCTGGTACTCAAAACGTACTGCCCAGTTGCGCCAGACTCTGTCTGAAAAGCTCTATCTCAGCCTGCCGCACTGTGTGATCCATGGCGACATTCACCGTGACAATATTCTCTTCGCCAATGATGATGTGCTGGCGCTGCTGGATTTTGACCAGACCACATGGGATGCTCGCCTGGTAGATATTGCCGACGCGCTGGTCGCGTTTGCGACGGCGACGGATAAGAGTGGTAAGATGATGTGGGGGCTATTCCAGGGACCGCTGGACGAGGAGCAGTCTACTCGGTTTATCGCCGCCTACGCCGAGGTTGCCCCACTGACGCCGGGGGAGATTACCGCGCTGCCGGTAATGGTCGAGTTGTTGTGGCTGCAGGGCGAGTTGGGGCGCGTGATCTCGACGCCCGAAGGCGCTCCCGACTATCACCAGTCGGTGCTGGATCAGGGGCAGATGCTGTCGGAGTGGATGGAGCAGCACCGCAAGCAGTTGATTGCTCGCTGGAATAAGGTGAACGAAGAAGCTGTAGGCGAACCGTTGGGAAAAGCAATCCGTGAACCGGCCCTGGCAGCATAAACGCAGGTCAGCAAGGTTGCAGGTCCGCTGACGGCGCGCCGGTATTCGCTGACAGCGCAAGGCACAACGACGCGGGGCGAAGGAGATATGCATCCTTCGCCCCGCATCCTATTTGTGTGAACCGGTTGCTGTGCTAGCTAGAGGCGCACCCGCTGGCGCAGGCCACGCGGCAACCGCTCAAGCTCAATCGGCCGGGTCACGCCGACTGGCGGCTGCACGGCCTCCTCAATCGTGATAATCATGCGGAACAGGTCACTCTCAGTAATAACCCCGGCTACCCGACCACTGGTGACAACCGGAACACCGCCAATTTTACGCTGCAGTAGCAGTTGCGCTACCTCCATGATCTGAGTATCAGGTGTGACCGTGACCACATCACGGGTCATAAACTCGCTAATGGGCAGATCACTTACCCGGTAGCGCTGATTATGTTCACGCACATCAGTTGTATGCGAGTCGGAGATTCTGTCGATATCCCCCTGTGATACAATTCCAACCAGCCGTCCATCGGCATTAACGACGGGGAGCCGCCGAATGTGTCGCTCCTGCATCAGTTGGCGGGCTTCCGGTAGTACCATCGTCTCCGGAGCGACAATTGCCGGGCTGCTCATCCATCTACGTACGCTATCCATATTACGGTCTCCTTCCATGGTTCCAGATCGGCGCTGATCCTCGGTCAGACGCTACTCACCATTGAAGAGCCTGACACCAGGCTGACAACAACCTGATAGAGCTATCAGCATTAGTGTACAACGCCGGAGGTACAATCGTCAACTGTTGGAACATATAAAAGCTGTCACAGTGCTTTCGTGCAGTTTTACAAACAGCTATCCCCTATCTCCCCGCCGGTATGCCTCATCCAGCAGTTCTACGATGTAGCGCACCTGCACATCTTCGCCGCGCCGTTGTAGTTCGCTGGCCATCTGGATGGCACAGCCCGGATTGGCGGTAGCAATCACCCGGGCGCCGGTGGTCAGAGCGTTGGTGATCTTGCGCGCGCCCAGTTGCGCAGCCATCTCCGGCTGGGTGATGTTGTAGATCCCGGCACTGCCACAGCAGAGCGAGCTTTCCGGCATCTCGCGCAGTTCCAGGTCGGGGATGGCTTTGAGCAGCGTGCGCGGCTGGGCCGAAATGCGCTGCGCATGCGCCAGGTGGCAGGGCTCCTGGTAGGTGACATTGATGGGCAGTGGCCCCAGTCCGGTCCGGTTGAGGTCGATCCCGGCCAGGAATTCATGGACATCTTTGACCTTTGCGGTAAAGGCGACCGCGCGCGCATGCCAGTCCGGGTCGTCATGCAGCAGATGTCCATAATCCTTGAGCGTGCTGCCACAGCCCGCCGCGTTGACGATGATCGCATCCACGCCGAGACCCTCAAATGCTGCGATGTTCCGGCGTACCAGTTCCCGTCCGCCGTCCAGATCGCCACTGTGGGTATGCAGTGCCCCGCAGCAGCCCTGATCCGGCGGGAGCAGCACCTCGCAGCCATTCTTCTGCAAGACACGGATCGTCGCCGCGTGAACATGGGCCGAGGCGGTGCTCATGATGCAGCCGGTGAGCAGGGCCACGCTGTAGCGCCGCCGGCCCTCCGCCGGGTAGATCTGGCCCTGCGGCACGGTAAACTGGCGGCTCATAGCGGGCAGCATTTGCTCCATCTCTTCCATGCCTATCAGCTTGAGCAGACCACTCTTGCGTGCCAGCCACTGCACCCCGCTACGCTGGTAGAGCGCCATGCTACCCGAGAAAGCCCGGAACAGCGCCATGTGCTTAAAGAGATGGTTGAAGACGGCCCAGCGTAACGCGCGCTGCCACCAGGCATACGGCTTCAATACATTGTGAGGTTGACCGGAGGGTAGTTCGGGTGCGTGCCGGAGGCCACGCTCCCGGGCCTGGCTAATTTGCGCCCGGCTGGCCTCGACAATCGCACCGTACCCTACCCCGCTGGGGCAGACGGCTTCGCATGCGCGGCAGTTGAGGCATTCGCTCATCTGGTACTGAAACACCTCGCTGTCGAGCCCGATGCGACCCTCGCTCACGCCCTTCATCAGGTAGATGCGGCCCCGGGGCGATGAAGTTTCCAGCCCGGTTTCGCGGTAGGTCGGGCAGGCCGAGAGACAGAGGCCACAATGCACGCAGGTGTTGATGATATCGTCGCTGGGGATATCTTTGCCACTAAATCCGATCAATGGTATGTCTTGAATTTGTTCCTTCTGAGCAACATCGTCGATACTCACGGGATCTATTCCTTTCCGCCTCGCACTGAGGTCGCAATAGCTGCTATGTATTCATACTGCCTGTACCAGGAGAACATAGAACAAAGCAATACAGAACAAAGCGTGATCGGCGCATCACTATTCAACATTGTGTTTGTTCTGTGTACTATGGTTGTCTCAATGACAGGAGTTACGCGGTTGCCATGCAAACCGGACGTTTCACCCGATGGACGCCCGATTCGCCTGCGGCAGCATGGTCTTTTTTCTTTTCCACAAAACATTCACAACGTGATTTTTTTGTGAAAAAGATCTGGTTTCTTCCGCCCTGCCGGAGGCTGAAATGCCTTCCGGTTCAGTGACCGCGTAAGTCCTGTAAATGATGAGTAAATCCTATCAACTCAGACGATAAACCGGCCGGGGTTGAGCCGTCCTTCCGGGTCAAATGCATGTTTGATCCGCTGCATGATCGCTTGCCCGGCGGGAGCAGCCCCCCAGACGGACAGCCCGGCTTTGGTGGTGGGCGCGCCGGCCAGGATGGTCAGGTGCGGCCGGCGACGCAGCATCGCCTGGTGCCATGCCTGGAGCGCGGCGGTTGCCCGGTCATCCGCCGTATCCGCCTGCAACCGTAGATAGGCTACTCCGCTCAGCGCGCGCGCAACTGTGAGCAGAGCCAGGCCATGTTGCGCGGCAATGTCGCCGGCATCACGTAGTGCTGGTGCCAGATCACCGGGCAGGCAGGTCAGGCGCACGACCAGTTCACCCGGCGCAATCGTGGCAGTCTGGGGCAGGTCAACCACGCGTGCCCAGAGATCGGCATGCGCGTCATCAGTAAATGTCTGTACCGCTTCCGCGCCGGCCTGCTCGGCCAGCCGGGTGACATCGCGGACATGCCGCTGAACCGCTGCCGGTAGCCCTTCCGCCGGCACCAGCACGCCATAGCAAGCGGGGCCGGCGAATAGCGCAGCGACATTTCCCAGGCGGGAGTTCCCTCGCTGGTTAGTTGATCCGGTCTGCGCCAGCAGTTCAACCGCTATCGGCGTCAACTGGCCGGCATGCAGTGCATCGATCAGGACAAAGGCGCTATCGGGCGTGGCAAAGCGGCAGCCGATGGTCGCCGCAGCCTGAGCGCGCGGAATCAGTTTGAAGCCGGCGCTAACAATAATCGCCAGCGACCCCAGACTACCCAGGTAGAGCTTCATCATATCGTAGCCACTGACATTCTTGACCACCAGGCCGCCGGCTTTAGTGACGCGCCCGGTGGCCTCCACCACCTGAATACCGATCAGCAGGTCGCGTAGCGTGCCATACCCCAGGCGGCGTGGTCCGTCCATGGCCGTTGCCAGCACACCACCGAGAGTGGCGCTGCGGGGCAGCGGCGCATCAACCGGCAGCATGTGGCCGTGCCGCCCCAGAATGGTATTGAGGGCCGCCAGTGTAATACCCGCCTCAACCGCGATGGTGACATCGTCGGGCTTGTAGGTACTGACCCGGTTGAGCCGGGTAGTGCGGACGACCAGGTCCAGGCGTGCCGGGGGATAGCCCCAGGATTGCTGGGTACCGCCGCCCCAGGGCACGACGGCCGCCCCGGCTGCGTGAGCTATGGTCATCACCTGGGAGAGTTCTTCGATACTGCCGGGGGTTACAACCAGTGCCGGTGTAACGCCCTGAACGGCATACGCGGCGCAGTCTGCGGGCTCGGTCAGCAGGTAGGGGTTGCCGACGATATCTGCAAGTTCGTGTGAAAGTGTTGTTACGCTCATAGGAGCCTTGCTTTCTTGCGAAGGACGAAAGACCAGGAACG
>CAKZQX010000536.1 GCA_937141995.1 uncultured Chloroflexaceae bacterium
GGAAGCCATGCTGGTGGGCGGGCAGCACATCAACATAGCCCTCGACAATCACGGTTGCATCGGCGTTGCGAATGCCTTCGCGGGCCAGGTCCAGCCCATACAGCACCTGGCTCTTGTCGAAGAGCAGCGTCTGCGAGGTGTTCAGGTATTTGGGGTGGGCATCGCCGAGCGCCCGCCCGCCAAAACCCACGACTTCGCCCCGCACATTGCGAATAGGAAAGATCAGCCGCCCCCGGAAGCGGTCATGGTAGCCGCCCTGCTCCCGATGGATTGCCAGTCCGGCAGCCTCAACTTCTTCCGGCGCGAAGCCCTTCTTGTCGGTCAGGTAGGTCAGCAGGTGGCCCCAGTCGTCCAGGCTATAGCCCAGTTGAAACGCCTCAACGGTCTGGTGGTTGATCGCACGCTGCTCCAGGTAGTCGCGGGCGGGTTGACCCCGCTGGAGACTCAGCAGCACATAGTTAAAATATTTGGCGGCGGTGGCACTGATCTCCAACAGGCGGGTGCGCTGCTGATCCTGCTGCTGCTCGGCGCTACTGCGCTCCTTGAGTTCGATCCCCGCGCGGGCGGCCAGTTGCTCCAGCGCCTCGCGGAAATCCAACCCCTGCCGGCGCATCACAAAGTCGAACACCGTGCCCGAGGCCTGGCAGCCAAAGCAGTAGAAACTCTGCGTATCGGGGAAGACCGTGAAAGCAGGCGTGCGCGTATTCTGATGGAAGGGGCAGAAGCCGGTGTAGTTGCGTCCGGCCTTGCGCAACTGCACACTCTCCCCGATCACTTCCACAATATCGAGGCGGTCTTTGATTTCATCAATGGTACTCATGGTTAAGGGTTAACGGTTAAGGGTTAGGGGTTAAGGGTTAACGGTTATAAATCGGCTATTTCTTGTTCATCTGTGTAGTTGTAGACGGCGGGTTCTTCGCGTGTACTTGAGTTGCGGTTACGCAGCCGGGTTATCATCGTTGAGAGCATGCGCAGACACTCATCAACCAGACCAATCATTCTTGTGTAGTCTTCTTCTGCTACTAACCGGCAATCGTGGGCAACATGCAGCCAGTAGTCGGTCTCATTGGCCGATGCCCGCGCAATCCGCAGAAATCGTTCATACTCCTTGCCCATATCCCGCCCGCGACCTTCGGCAATATTGGCTCCAATGGACGTTGCTGCGCGAAAAAGCTGATCACCCACTGTACGGCCTTGAGGGGTTGATGGTAAGGTATGAACAAATGTATCTACCGCCTGCACCAGGGTGAAGGCACGCTGCACAACTGGAAGATCTTTATAGTTTTGTACCTCACCCATACCTGTTCTCCTGAAATTTACGGGTTAACGGTTACGAGTTAACGGTTAGGGATTAGGGGTTACGAATTAACCGTTAACCGTTAACCGTTAACCGTTAACCCCTACTATGCCCCCCACGTTCGGGGCACGAACAGATCCTGAAAGACCTGGGTGGCGTAGCGGTCGGTCATGCCGGCGATGTAATCGACGACGGCGCGCTCGACTGGTTCCTGCCGCTGCTGGTTAATGCGTAGCAGATGGGCGGGCAACTGCTCCGGGTGCTGCACAAAATAGTTGTAAAGTGTTTCGATAATAAAATAAGCCTTTTGATCATCCTGTTTGGCCGGACTGTTCAGGTAGACATGCTCAAACATAAACTCACGTAGCGTATTAGTTGCGGCCAGGACCGCGCTGCTCATCGCCAGGTGCGGCGGATCGGGCGGTGTCCCGGCCCCGGTCGCCCACCAGTTATGCTCGATCAGGTCACAGACCATCGTGTTGATCCGCCCGGCGTGGGTGTCACCCAGCACCGCAATGCACTCGCGCGGCAGATCGGTTTCACACAGGATACCGGCCCGTAGCGCATCATCGATATCATGGTTGATATAGGCGACGCTGTCGGCAATTTTGATAATCTGCCCCTCCAGCGTGCCGGCGGTGCCCCAGGCTTGCTGCAGGATATCGTGGCGCGCCTTCGAGTGAAAGGCGATGCCCTCGCGCACCGGAAAAGTCAGGTTCAGCCCCGCGCCGTCTTTCTCCAGCACCTCGATGATGCGGCGGCTCTGCTCGTTGTGGCGAAAATGCTCCGGGTAGATACGGGTCAGTGCAGACTCACCGGCATGCCCAAAGGGCGGGTGCCCGATATCGTGGCCCAA
The DNA here is from genome assembly GCA_937141995.1 of uncultured Chloroflexaceae bacterium. Classification (GTDB taxonomy): domain Bacteria; phylum Chloroflexota; class Chloroflexia; order Chloroflexales; family Chloroflexaceae; genus CAKZQX01. The sequence goes on from CAKZQX010000536.1 coordinate 2,154, forward strand.
CCCAATCGCCTCGGTCAGATCTTCGTTGAGGCGGAGCGCACGGGCCACCGTGCGCGCAATCTGCGTTACCTCCAGCGTATGAGTCAAGCGGGTGCGATAGTGATCGCCCAGGGGCGCGATAAACACCTGCGTTTTATGTTTGAGCCGACGAAAGGGCTTGGAGTGCAAGATCCGGTCCCGGTCGCGCTGAAATGCCGTGCGGACGGGACTCGGCTCTTCGGGCAGGGCACGCATGGCCTGCGCACTCCGCGCCGCCAGGGGCGAGAGCGTCTGCGCTTCCTGCGCCTCCAGGGTTTCGCGTACAGATAGATGGAACATACGACTATTGTACTACGTACCGGGAGACGGGACAACCGTTTGCTCAGATGGAGTTTGCTCCTGGTCCGGCTGATCCAGTGCTCGCCATACGGCTAACCCGACGGCGGCAATCAAGTGCAAGACAATCGCCGTCCAGAAATAAAGGCTGTTGCCATTCGCGGCGGTCTGTGCTTCCGTCCAGACCAGGGACTGGAAGCGGGCCGCGACAAAGGGCGTAAAAAAGTAGAGACAGAAGCAGATGCCCGCCGCACGCCAGACCTCAAACCGCCGCGCCACCGTCCAGCCAATGAAGAGCGCAAAGGGCGTGGCAAAGATCGCCCAGACCAACTCGCGCAATTCCGCCTCGCTGCGACTGCCCCCGGTGCTGACCAGGTTGAAGACGGCCCAGGCCGCGCCCAGCAGCGCCGCGCCCAGCATAATGCCGGCAGTGCGGTAGTCGATTGAGCGAGGAGCCGGAGCCGCAGGCTTGTCGCCGGCCCTGCGTGTTGATGGATTATTTTTCATAAAATTCACCTTAAGTTTGCCACAGAGCACCGAGGTATGAACAGTTAACGGTTAACCGTTCATACCTTATTCGGTCGTCAATCCTGCAAGTTTCGTCTTAATCTCTTCTTCCAGGCCGGCAATCTGCTGCTTGAGCCGCTGCTCCTCGGTGGACAACGCAAGCAACTGATCTTCCAGCCGGTTGAGTTCATCAACATAGCGCTTGCGGAGCGCACCCTCTTCACCCTCGCGTCCCAGGGAATTCAGGTTGCCCCGGATCTGCTCCTGCCGCTGGTAGATGCTCTTGTTCTCGTTGGTCCCTGCCTGGATGCGTTGCCGGAGTGTGTCGATCTGATGGTAGCGTTGCAGCACCTCTTCTAGGGCATGGACGGTTGCGGCATCCAGCACCCGGCTCTGCAGATAGTTCTGGAGTTGCCGGCCATTCAGGTTTTTGACCAGTTCGCGGCGGCTCTGAAGGCGGCGTTCATGCACCGCAAAGATGGTACGGGTGTGTGGTGCGCAGGTGACGCTCCAGCGGACAAAGCCGGCGCTCTGTTCCAGCGGATCGGGCGTGTCGGTTAGTTCGTATCCGTCGAGCGGGGTATGTTCGACCAGAACATACCCCGGCGCGGCGAGTGTACTCGTCAAATGGTAGCTGGTGTGACGCAGATCATACTCCTGGATCAGCAGATACTCGCCGCGCACACTGATACCCCTGGTGTGGCGTTCGCTGCTGTACTGCTCCGCAATCGTCATGCCCAGTTCCACTGCGAAAGGAATAATCAGTTCGCCATCGGTGCGGGTAAAAGGTACTACCGCTTCACCAGCATAGTCGCCATCGGTCAGCACCGTGACCGGCCCGCGCTCCAGCGTCAGCCCGGTCGCATTGGTCAGGCGCAGGCTGACCACCGGGTGTGCCGGAAGCTTCTGCTTGTTGTAGAGTAACTCGCGGCGGCAGGGCAATTGCCGGCTCAGGATGGGCACCATCGCCGACTGGCCGCGCGCTACGCTGACCGGGTGGCTGACGCGATAGGCAAACAGCGCGCCCCGCTCGCTGCCGGTTGCGGCGGCGGGTTTGGCGGCCTGGCCGCTCATGAGCGCCAGCACCGCCTCGGTGGTCTCCACCCGCACCGCCGGCGCA
>CAKZQX010000537.1 GCA_937141995.1 uncultured Chloroflexaceae bacterium
CTTCCGGCAGCGTATAGCGCACCACCTGCGCCCAGAACTCGCCAAACTCGCCCCAGGTAGGCCAGCCGGTGGCCCAGGGCGCGGCCAGCGAGGGCGTCCAGGCCACTGCCCGCCCCAATCCATACTGCCAGGCCGTCAGCACCGGATCATTCTCCGGGGATTGCAGCACCACTTCGGCACTGTCTTTAGGTGTGGTCGCTACATAGCCTTCCAGCGAGGGCAGTTCAACCGGACTGAACCCGCGCAGCAGCGGGTGGGTGTTGGCAACATTGGCGTTAAATAACCCCTCGATGGTCGGATCAGACCGGGCAATCTCGCTCTCCAGCAGCGTGAGCCGGGGGATATCTTCGGGCGTTGTGGCAAAATAGTAGCGGCCCTGCCCCCACTCGGCCAGTTGATCCAGCAGCATCGTATCCGAGTCGATGCCGATGGCAATGGTCGAGAGGGTGATATTCTGAGCACGCGCCGCATCAATCAGTTGCCGGTAGGCTACGCGGTCGCTGGTGAAGGAGCGACCATCGGTCAGTAGCACCGCGTGGCGCACATTGACCGGCTGGCGCGCCAGATCCCCCAGGCCTACGTTGAGCGCCGCAAAAATATCGGTTCCGCCACCGCTGGCAATCTGGGCAATCGTGTCCTGGATCTCGCGCAGCCCCAACCCCTGACCCACCTGCTGGAAGGGCACCACCCACTCCTGCTCAGTGTCGAAGGTCAGGATACCGATGCGATCTTCATCGTTGAGCGCTTCGGTGGAGAGAATGGCCGCTTCCTTCGCCATATCGAACTTGGAGATGCCCTGGGCGGCAGTCATACTCGCGGAGCGATCAACCACCAGCAAGAGGGCGATATCGGTGCGCGTGGGGCGGGGCGGCGGGTCCATCAGCACCGGCAGCGCCTGTTCCAGCGGCGTATCCTTGTAGGCTCCCAGGCCGTAGGAGTTGCGCCCACCGGTGACCACCAGGCCACGGCCCTCGCTCCGCACAAACTCGCGCACGCTGGTCATCTGCTCCAGCGTCAGCATACTGACCGGCACATCGATCAGGACCATGCCGTCATACTGCTCCAGCGCGGAGAGACGGGTGGGCAACATCTGCGGTGGGATGACCTGACTGCCGATACTGGACTGCTGCAGAGCGGTACTGAGGGCAAAGCCATTGTTGGGCGTACCCTCGACAATCAGCACACGCGGCGGCGGCACAACCAGGATGGTAGCGGCGGCACTGTTGTTACGTACAAAAGTTTCGGGTAGATCTTCGCCGGTGACACCGGTACGGAGTTGCAGCACACCCGGGGTCGTCGCGGTGATGTTGAAATCGAAGGAGTTCATCCCCGGCACCAGCGTCACCTGCTGCTCATCCAGCAACTGTTCGCCATCCCAGGCACGTAGGGTCGCATCGATTGCGTTACTATCCGCCGGTGTCGCGGGGGCATAGGCCACGCCAACCTGAATGGCGGTATCTTCGTTGACATAGAGCGAGCGGGGCACATCCAGCCCGGTGATGCGGATATCCGGCGTCTGCACGGGCGCAATCGGCCGGACATCCACCGCCAGACCGGCAGCGGCGGCGCGTTCCGCCTCGAGCAGAGCATCTCCGCCGGTCTGTACGCCATCCGAGAGCAGCATAATACGCCCGCCGGTTGGCACAAGCAGTTCGCGCGCGGTGCGTAGCGCCCCGGCCAGATCACTGGCGGCGGGATCAAGCGTTTCGGATTGAACCGGGGTGTCGGTAGTGATCTCCTCCAGCGGAACGACATTGCCCCCAAACTGGAGGAGCGTCGTACGCCGGGCCATTTCGGGGTTATTTTCAACTGCTGATCGCGCCAACCGCTCGGCCTCGGCCTGGAGCGTGGCTTTGCCCTCGTTCGTCAGGCTGTCGGACTGGTCAACCAGGATGACGAGCGGTCCGGGCGGGGGTGCTTCGCGGCCCAGGGTGGGATTGGTCAGCGCCAGCACCAGCATACTCACAGATGCGAGCCGCAGGGCCAGCGCGCCGGGAACCAGACGCCTCCCACCCCAACGCCAGAGCAACACAAAACCAGGCAGCAGCAGCAACAGTGCCAGCAGTTCCGGGTTACGCAGTGTCAAAGTTATCTCCAAAAAAAGTTATCGATGTACATAAACCCATTCTACCACCATTACAATCAGGGCTGCCACCGCCAGCCAGGGCCAGAAGGGTTGGCGTTCGCGGCGCACCGGCTCTCCATCCGCGGCCGCTTCGGTCGCCGCAACAGTCATGCCCAGGTCCGGCGGAATGGCTCGCGGCCGCAGATCGGACTCGATGGGTGTTCCCGCGTTGACGGCGGTATGCCCTGCGTACAACGTCTCACCCTGCGCCTGCTCAACAATGGTGTAGATGCCCGGCTGAGTCAGTGTATTCAACTGCACCGTCGGCGACACCACCATCTGACCGGATTCACCCTCCGGGGGCTGCA
>CAKZQX010000538.1 GCA_937141995.1 uncultured Chloroflexaceae bacterium
CTATTATCCAGTCGAGTGCGTCGATCCTGCAGGCACTGCAAGAGCCGGGTGATGTGCCCGCCATTACCGCGCGGGTGCTACGTGCGCTGGGCCAGACCCCGCCGGGTATTCCGCAGTATGCCATCTTTGCCGGGGCAGTTGCGGCGCACCTGACCTACCTGGAGCAGCAGGGCCGGGCCGCAGTTACCCTGGACGAGCGCGGTCTGACCTGGAGTCGTACGTCGGGCAATTGACCACTTACAAAGCTGATGCTATAGTAGCGCCACTTAGCTTCTTCCTTTCTGACGACAAAAAGGGGGACACGACCTTGACGTGGCTGCGGTACATGCTCATCTTCGTTCCGATGGCGTTTGTGGCCGAGTTCTTTCTGCACAACGACATTCTCATCTTTGTCTTCTCGTGTGTGGCGCTCATTCCGCTGGCGGGGTTGCTGGGGGAAGCCACCGAGGAACTGGCGGTGCATACCGGGCCCCAGGTAGGTGGGTTGCTCAACGCAACATTAGGGAATGCGGCCGAGTTGATTATCACCATTGTTGCGCTGAATCAGGGCCGGATCGAACTGGTGAAAGCCTCGATCACCGGGTCGATTCTGGGGAATCTGCTGCTGATCCTGGGTCTGAGTCTGCTGCTGGGTGGTTTTCGGCATGGTACCCAGCACTTTAACCGGCAGACCGCCGGGGTTGCCGCCTCGATGATGACGCTGGCGGTGATCGGGCTGATTGTGCCGACGCTGTTTGAACTTCTGCATGAGATCCAGATTGGCGAACTGGAACTGTTTAACACAACGGTGAACGATCCGGCGCTGAACAGTTTAAGCATTGGGGTTGCGCTGATCCTGATTGCCATCTACATCCTGAGCCTGGTCTTCGCCTTTCGGCAACCCGAACGCAAAGCCGGGGGACAGGCGGGCGTGCAGGACCACAGCGAAGAAGAAGAGGCCCACAGCGCGAAGTGGAGCGTGCCGGTATCACTCGGCGTGCTGGCGGTTGCCACCCTGGGCATTGTGTTTCTGAGCGAGTTTTTGGTTGGCACGGTGGAGCCGGTGGTCGAGAGCCTGGGCGTGAGCGAGATTTTCCTGGGCGTGATTATTATTCCGCTGGTGGGCAATGTGGCCGAGCATATTGTGGGCGTGCAGGTCGCCGCTAAAAATAAGATGGATCTGTCACTGGCGATTTCGCTCGGCTCCAGCATGCAGATTGCCCTGTTTGTCGCGCCGCTCCTGGTATTTATTGGCCTGCTGATGGGGCAGAACTTTACTCTCTTCTTCAGCCTGTTTGAGGTTGCAATGCTGGCGGTTGCGGTGCTCCTGGCAACGATTATCTCGGTCGATGGCGAGAGCAACTGGCTGGAGGGCACGCAACTCCTGGCGGTCTATGTGATTATCGCGCTCGGCTTCCTCTTTATTCAAACCGAAACGGGTGAGGGTGCGTTGCGCATGCTCGGCATTGGCTAACTGCTGTGGCAATGCAGCGGGCCGGTGGGACACTGATATGGTCGGTTACGTGCATCCGCTCACCAGAGTGCAGGCATTATGCTCAATACTTTTCATCTCCAGACCTTTCTGGCGGTTGTCGATGCGGGAAATTACACGGCGGCCGCCGAGTTGCTGCATATGTCGCAACCGGCGGTCAGCCAGCAGATCCGCACCCTGGAGGAGCAACTGGGCGATGTCCGCCTCTTCCGGCGGGTTGGGCAACGCATGGTGCCGACGCACGCGGGGGAAGAACTGCTGGTTGCCGCCCGCGAACTGGTGACACTGGCCGAGCGGGCGGAGCAGAATATTCGCGCGCTCCGCGGGCAGGTTGCCGGGCGCGTGACCATTGGTTGCACGCCGAACAGCGGGGAGTATCTGCTGCCGCCGCTGTTGGCTGCATTTCATACACTCTTTCCCACGGTGATGCTGACCGTTCAGGTTGCGCCCAGCGAGGTGCTACTGGAGGAACTGGTATCGCAGCAGATTACGCTGCTGTTGATTGAGGAGCAGCAACGGCGGCGCGGCTGGGAGTCGCGCATGGTGGGCAGCGAAGATCTGGTACTGGTGGCACCGGCACACCACCCCCTGCTCCAGCAGGAAGCCGTACCCCCCGGCATGTTGCGCGAAGAGCCGCTGGTCTTGCCGCGCGCCGGTACACCGCTGCGCCGCACCATCGAAGAAGGCTTACGGCGGCGCGGCCTGGTGTCCACCGATCTCTGCATCGCCCTGGAGACCGACAGTATGGCGCTGGCGTTGCAGGGCGTGTATAGCGGGCTGGGGCTGGCGTTTATCCCGGCAACCCGCCGCATCCCCCTCCCGGAGTTAGCACCGGTTGACCTGGCGGGCGCACCGCTGCAGCAGGAGTGGTATGTGCTACGAGTGCGCGAGCGGAGCGCCCCCCGCGCAGCGCAGGAGTTGTTCACCTTTCTCATCGGTGAAACCGCCCGCGCCCTGCTGAACAAGGCCGGATTGCAGGTAACGGACGGCAGTGCTTAAGGTTAGGGGTTAGGGGTTAATCAGGATAAACAGGGGGAACCGAATGACCTTTTCCGATATTTTGTTTACCAAAACCGATGGTACCGCCACCATTACGATCAACCGGCCCGACTTCCTGAATGCGTTTCGCACGCAGACGGTTGAAGAGATGATTGCGGCCCTGGAAGATGCCGGGGCGGACCCGGAGATCGGCGTGATTGTGATCACTGGCGCGGGTGAGCGGGCCTTCTCTGCGGGCGGGGATGTCAAGGAATTTCAGCCGGGCGGCTGCGCCGGCGCCTCCTGGACGGGCATTGGTCTGCGGGTCGATCCCCTGCACCGGCTGATCCGCACAGTGCCCAAGCCGGTTATCGCAGCCGTCAACGGGTATGCCATCGGTGGCGGGAATGTTTTGCAAGTCGTCTGCGATTTGAGTATCGCCGCCGACACTGCTATCTTCGGCCAGGTCGGGCCGCGCATCGGCAGCTTTGACCCGGGCTTTGGGACGGCCTACCTGTCCCGCCTGGTGGGCGAACGCAAGGCGCGCGAGATCTGGTTTACCTGCCGGCGCTACACGGCCCAGCAGGCGCTGGAGATGGGCCTGATCAATGCCGTGGTGCCCGCCGCCGACCTGCTGGTAGAAGTCGCGCGCTGGTGCGCCGAGATCCTGGCCCTCAGCCCGACCGCACTCAAGATGGTCAAATACTCCTTCAACGCCGATACCGAGAGCATCGCCGGGATTGGTATGCTGGGCTTTGGCGCCGTGGGCCTCTACTACGGCACCGAGGAGGCAGCCGAAGGCCACCGCGCCTTCCAGGAGCAGCGGCCCACGCAGTTTGAGCAGTTCCGCGCAATGCCCCGCCGCTCGCAGGATAATCCTGACGACTAAA
>CAKZQX010000539.1 GCA_937141995.1 uncultured Chloroflexaceae bacterium
ATTTGTGTGAACAAGGATGGGATCTTCCGCCCTGCCGGAGGCGGAGCGGGCCGTTTGTCAGGCAGACGCCTGGTTTAGAACCGACCGCGTAACTCCTGTCAGTAACAGGAATTACGCGGTGAGTCTGCAACCTGGGCGGTTGCGCCTGATAAAGGCCGGCTTCGCCTGCGGCAGCGTGGTACGTTTTGATCTTGTTCACAACCATGTTGCACTATGTGCGACATGGTTGTGAACATGGAATCTTCCGCCCTGCCGGAGGCGAAATTTCCTTTTGGGTGAGCAACTGTGTAACTCGTGTCAGTAAGGTGACGCGCTCCGCTCACCATGACATAGCTTTTCTTTGGCGGGCACCGCGTACGTCCTGGTACGTGAAGCCAATTTTGCTTCTAATGAAAATCGCCCCACAGCCGTCAAATACGATGACCGATTAGAGCGCCTTCCGGCAAATTTGCAAACTTGAGGCTTGACCTCCTTTTTGATCTCTGGTAAAATTTGAATATAAGTCAAACTTGTTTCATTCACATATAACGACTGCAACCTAAACCATTGCTGTGATCGAGCAGGTGGCCATGTCGGGGCAAGACGACGAAGACGACTGTTTCCATGCCGCCGCGCCACGATATGTTACATTCGCGCCTGAGGTGTCCGGCAAATCAGGAGGGATATTTCTACGGCACATTGAAGCGTCGCGTGCGCATCATCGCTGATGTGGTGGCGCTTCTCTGTATTGAGTTGTTGTGGCTTTTCGTGTGAACGATTGTAGAGAGGACAATGTTATGCACAGAACAGGTTGGGTTATCGGACGTGGGGCGTTTTTCATCGTACTGATGCTCGTCGCACTGCTTGCGGCGTGTGGTGAGCCGGTTGGCGTTGGGCGCAGTCGCGCGTTAACGCCGCAGGGGGCCGCCGTCGTTACGCCTACAACAACACCGGCACCACCGCAGACGGCAGAAATTGTGATCGACACAGAAGGAACACTGGGTGGTGAGGGTGTTCAGGTCGCGCCGGGTCAGGCGCTGGATCTGATCTTTGTCAACCAGAGCAGTTCTGATGCGCAACTGCAGGTTGCCGTCGGCGGCGGCTCAACTTTAACTGTCAATCTGCCCCGTGTATCTACGCAAGAAGGAACCGAACTTGTTGCCCGCCAGCGGGTATCGGTCAACTATGCCGAGCCGGGTACCTATGAAATTACCTGTATCAGCGGCTGCACCGGTACCGCTAATGTAACGGTTGCTGAGGCCGCACCGGAAGCCACCGCCGCGCCGGAGGGCAGCCCCGCAGCCGAAGGCACGGCGGCGCCGGAAGGCACGGCCGCGCCGGAAGCCACCGCCGCACCAGAGGGTACTGCTGCGCCGGAAGCCACGGCCGCACCCGCCGAGCCTACCGCTACACCGGCCGAACCTACGGCGGCAGAAGCCACCGTCACTGTCGTACCGGTTGAACCGGCCGTACCGGTTGCACCCACCACTGAGCCCATCCAGCCCACGGCAGCGCCCGCGCAACCTACCGCCGCACCCGCCGAGCCCACCGCCGCACCCGCCGAGCCCACCGCTGCACCGGCTCAGCCCACCGCCGCACCCGCCGAGCCTACCGCTGCGCCGGCCGAACCGACCGCCGCACCTGAGGGCGAGGGCGAAGCAGCACCGTCTGGCGATGTCGCTGATCCTTCCTCCGTCGGTGATCCGGAAGCCGGACAGCAGATCTGGAACCAGAATCTGATCAACACCAGCGGTGGCGTGGCTGCCGGCTGTATCACCTGCCACTATGTTGAGGCTTCACGCGGGGATTTCACCGGGCCGAATATGTCCGATGTTGCTGTCCGGGCACAGACCCGCGTGCCGGACCAGTCGGCAGTAGAGTATCTGCGTAACTCGATTGTCAACACCAATGAGTATATTGTCGATGGTTACTCTGCCGGCGTGATGCCACAGAACTATGGCGATATCCTCTCCGAAGAAGAGATCAACAATCTTGTTGCCTACCTGCTGACCTTGCAGGGTGAGTAGCGGAACGACTTGACTTCCAACAGATGGAGGGTGCCGGGAGTAATTCCCGGCACCCTCTATGCTTCAGTTGCGGCTTTGTGTCAGATACTGCCGGGGCGTGCGTTCCGCACAGCAGCAATCAGGTAGCTCAGGTATCCCCGACGGTCGAGGTATTGGATCAGATTCAGAATCTGCATAGGTTTGCTATTACCCCCGACAATCTCCAGATCGACCGGTTGTTCAATCCCGGCTTTCTTCAATTCTTGCTGGATATCGCCACAGAGTAGCGCCAGATCTTCCTGCCCAAAATGCTTGATCATGACATCACGCAATTGACGCTGATCGACGTGGACATTCTTGCCTGGTGCGGGTTGCGAACCGGGTGTTGGTTGTACTGATATCGGTACTGATAATTGCGTCAATGACTGAATGTTATGCAATACTGTCAGAATTGCCTGCGCGATACGCTTGAGTTCGGCGCGGACCTGCGCGTCGCTAAAGTCTTTCTCCTGAAATGGGCGCCAATCGCAGACCAATCGCTGCGCAATTTCCTGGATGAGCGGGTCGCTTATCGGCCCGCGCACGCTATGGTGCTTCATTGCTTCATCTAGAGCCGGTACAGTTTGATAGTAGAGCGAGATAATCAGATCATTCCGCCCCAATTGACGCTCCCGATTCAAAAACAACGCTAATTCTTCACGACACCACGGGCTGGTAAAATAGTTTGGTGTTAGAATAGGAATGAGTACAATAATTTCATTAAGAGATCCCTTGATCCGCTGCTGAATATTTTGACCCAAACGAACACCTTCTACATCTTGAAAAATCTCAATCTCCTTACCACTCAGAAACCGTATTGTTTTTGACAACTCTTCGCGAAACCTGGTCAATGCTTCGCCCACAAACTCATTATCAAAGCGCGTATAGCTCATAAAGGCAACGGGATTACTTGCTGCACTCATTGGCTGCTCCTTTGACTACGATAACGCGCCAGACTGCGCCGGAACAGTGTGATTCTACCACAAAGCATGATGCATGTCATTGGACAAGATAAAGCAAGTTGAGCACACAGCATATGCGATAGCGCAACCGGCTCTCGTTCATGTGAGGTGAGTCTGTGATACAGGCCATGGTTTTCACTACACGAAGTAATGACAAGGGAGGGAGTTAGATGAACGGACCACAACTGCCACCAATTACCGTACACCATCCCCAGTCGCACGATATTGTCGATAATCCGGTGCGTATCTGTGGAGTCGGCACCGGTTTTGAGGGTACCATTCAGGTGCGTATTCGTGATGCCCAGGGCGCAGAACTGGCACAGAGCCACATTCAGGCCGGCGGTACCGGGATCTGGGGAAATTTCCACGCCACGTTTGATCTTGGCGGCATACCGGCAACGGCCCAGGGTGTCCTGGAAGTCT
>CAKZQX010000540.1 GCA_937141995.1 uncultured Chloroflexaceae bacterium
TGATCGCCCGCTCCAGGTATTGCCGCAGGTAGAGCCGCAGGAGGTCGCGGTGAGCCGGGGAAATCGGCTCACCGCGCAGGTAGATCTGAACCGCCTCGGCCAGCGCGCCGGTCTGCTCTTCCATCCAGAAGCGCGGCGGTTGCGGCACCTCAAAGGGGTAGGGGTATTCGGGATCGGGGACAAACACCAGCGGCCCGATCTGTTCCGCTTCCTCCGGCATGCCGTCACCCTTTCGCCATGCCCAGCGCCTGGTAGAGCTGGGTAAAATCAAAGTGCTGATCCATCAGATCGTTGAAGCGCTGCATCTTCACCTCCTGATGGAAGCGAATACGCCCGAACAGTTCCTCGGCGCGCTCAACGGTGGAGAGCGTATCATCCGGCACGACAATGACCGGCACCTGTCGCTCCTCCGCCAGATCCATAATGCGGTTTGAAGGGCGGATATTGCCGGTCAGGATCAGCGCGCTGGTGCTGGTTTCCAGCGCCACCAGTTGCAGATCTACCCGATCACCGCCCGTGATGACGGCCTTGTTGGTGCGTCGGCGGAAGTAGGAGAGCCCCGCGTCCGCCCCCATTGCGCCAATCATCAGTGAGTCAACCACGCGCTCAACCCAGGCCGGGTTGCCAATCAGTTGCCCTCCCAGATGCTCATGCAGTTCGCTGACGGTGATACTCGCCAGGAAGCGGTCATGGGGTAAGACGCCCATCACCGGCACACCGCGCGACTTCAGGAAGGGCACGACGCGCTTCTGAATGAAATCCAGTTGCGGCTCGGCGACCTGGTTGAGCAGGACACCGATCAGGCGGTCGCCCACATAGCGCTGGATTGTCAGAATTGTGTCCATGGCGCGGGTTGAAGTATAGCGACTGATCAGGAGCGCGGGCGCTTCCAACATGTCGGCGACCTGGTCCGCACTCAGATCGACCAGGGCGCCCTCGGCCCAGTTGTTGGTCCCCTCCAGCACAACGATATCTTTGTCACGCGAAACTGCCAGGTAGGCGTCCTGGAGTTTGGGACCAAATGCGGCAGCCTGGCCCTGCATAATCGACTCGATCACGCTCGGCGTCAGCAGGACGGGCGCGGTCTGCTCGATGGGTGTCTCCAGTTGTAACGACTCACGAATAAATGCGGCGTCTTCATCCAGGACTGCGGTTGAGGTATGCGCTACCGAAACGCTGACGGGCTTCATATAGCCGACGGCGAAGCCATCGCGGCGCATTCGGTTGAGCAATCCCAGGCAGACGGCGCTTTTTCCAACAAATGTTTCGGTTGATGCAATATAGAGCGTAGCCATATGAAGCCTCCTCGCTTCTATCTCGTCAGGCATACCGGCGCGTGCGCCGATATGCGACGGAGCCTATGCTTGCAGGATAATGCGTGCATCTAACACTATAGCACCTTCGCCCCGGTTATGTACAACCAGTGGATTGATATCCATCTCGACAATTTCCGGGAAGTCTGTGACCAGTTGACTGACCCGCAGGACGACCTCCTCGATGCTCTCCAGATCGGCGGGTGGCTCACCACGCACACCCCGTAGCAGCGGGAAGGTGCGGATCGAGCGGATCTGTGCGGCAACTTCCTGCTTGCTGATCGGCGCGAGGCGGAAGGCCACATCACGCAGCACTTCCACATAGATCCCGCCCATCCCCACGGCGACCAGTGGGCCAAACTGCGGATCGCGGCTGACCCCGACCAGGAGTTCGCGGCCCTTGCGCACCATCTCCTGCACCAGGATACCCCAGACGCGCGCATCGGGGCTGTACTTGCGGGCGCGATACTCGATCAGTTCATAGGTATCGCGGACGCCGGCAGCGTCAGCAACGCCGACCCGCACGCCGCCAATGTCGCTTTTGTGCAGAATGTCCGGGCTGCTGATCTTCATCACCACCGGGAAGCCCAGTTCCGTCGCAATTTGCGCTGCCTCATCGGGAGAGCGGGCCAGGCGGCTCTGTGGCAGCCGCATGCCATAGGCCTGCATCACCTCGCGCGCTTCGATCTCGCCCAGTTCGACGCGGTCAGCCGCGCGCATCTCGGCAAAGAGCTGGCGCACCCGCTCGCGGTCCACATCAAACTCGGCATACTCAACGGCCGGCTGCTGCTGCCAGTCGCGGTGGCGGGCCATTGCCATCAGTGCAGTTACGGCGCGCTCCGGGAAGGGATAGTTGGGAATGCGGTTCCGGTTCAGCAATTCCAGCGCCGGACCCAGGCTGTACGCGCCCATAAAACTGGTCAGGACCGGCTTGGAGTGTTTGGCCGATAGCTCGATAATCACCTCGGACGTTTCGGGCAGGTCGCTCTGGGCCTGGGGCGTCAGCAGCACCAGCACCGCATCGACATTCGGATCATCCAGCACAGCATCAATCGCCACCCGGTAGCGGTCGCTACGGGCATCGCCAATCACATCAACCGGGTTAAAGACATTGGCGGTTGGCGGTAGATCGCGCTGCAAACGCTGGATCGTCTCCGCGTTAAACTCGGCCATCTTGACCCAACCGCTGCGCTCAATCGCATCGGTAGCGATAATGCCGGGGCCGCCGGCGTTGGTGACAATCGCCACCCGGTTGCCCGGCATCGGCGGCTGGTAGGCAAACGCCAGCGCGCAGTCGAACAACTCCTCCATCGAGCGCGCCCGAATGATCCCGCTCTGGGAGAAGGCAGCTTCGTAAGCACTCT
>CAKZQX010000541.1 GCA_937141995.1 uncultured Chloroflexaceae bacterium
GCGTTTCACCCGATGAAACATAAACCGCCTGCGGCAGCATGGGACTGTTTTTCTTATTCACACACATTGTTGCACACCTTGCAACAATGTGTGTGAATAAAGCTGGTTTCTTCCACCCTGCCGCCGGCGAGTCGGGCCGGTTATCCCGATAAACGCCTGGTTTGGAACCGACCGCGTAACTCCTGTAAGTTACTGTGTGTGTGTCCTGTGGCGCAGCAGATATCAGACAAGACGTGTCCCTGACCAGGGGAGGCGTCTTTTTTTGTGGATAGCATGATGCAGAAGCACAGGTCGTCACCAGGCATGGGCGACTCTTCGTGTATCATATGCATAACCGTCAGCGTGTCCGTGGCATCCGGCGCGGGCAGGTTGCGCATACGCGGCTTCTCCTGCGAAGCCGCCGGCCGGGGGAATGAGCTTGTTGCAAAAGAATAAGGAACGGCATGACCTTTGTATTGTTTATCGTCGGGCTTGTGCTACTGGTAGTCGGGGCCGAGGCGCTGGTGAATGGTTCCGCGCGGCTGGCGGCGACGGTCGGAATCTCGCCCCTGGTGATCGGGTTGACCATCGTGGCATTTGGGACCAGTTCGCCGGAACTGGCGGTGGGGGTTCAGGCCAGCCTGCGGGACCAGGCCGATGTGGTTGTGGGCAATGTTATCGGGAGTAATATCTTCAATATCCTGTTTATTCTGGGGCTCTCTGCCTTGATTACGCCGTTGCTGGTCTCGCAACGGCTGATCCGGGTTGATGTGCCGCTGATGGTGGGCATCTCATTTCTCATGCTCTTTATGGCTCTGGATGGGACGTTTGGCCGGCTGGATGGGCTGATCCTGTTTCTTGGTGTAATTATTTACACGGCCTGGTCGTTTCGCCAGAGTCGCAAAGGCAATGAAGCGCTTGAGGCCGAGTATGCCCACGATCTGGGGTTGGATCGGGTGCCGAGTAGTCCCCACTGGGGACGCTACCTGCTCCTGATGATCGTCGGGTTGGCCGCGCTGATCCTGGGATCACGCTGGCTGGTCGATGGCGCGGTTGAGTTTGCGCGCTTCCTGGGGGTGGACGAGTTGATTATCGGGCTGACCATTGTTGCCATCGGGACTTCGCTGCCGGAGGTTGCCACGTCGGTGATCGCCACGCTGCGGAATGAGCGCGATATTGCGGTGGGCAATGCGGTGGGCAGCAATATTTTTAATATCCTCTCGGTGCTGGGGTTTGTTGCGCTGATTGCGCCCAATGGCATTAGCGTTGATCTGCGTGCGCTCTGGTTTGATCTGCCGGTGATGATTGCCGTGGCACTGCTGTGTGTGCCGGTCTTTTTTACGCGGGGTGTAATCCGGCGGTGGGAAGGCGCGCTCTTTTTAGGGTACTATGTAGCCTACACGCTCTATCTGATCCTGGCGGCTTCCGGGAGCGCAGCCCTGCCGCTGTTTAGCACACTGATGGTCGCATTTGTCATCCCGGTGACGCTGCTGGTGCTGTGGCAATCATTCCGCCGCTCGCGCCGCGCACCACGCGTGCAGTAGGTCGGCGGCAGTCCCCGCGCTGCTGCCTGCAATGGAATCGTACATTTAGAAAGGAGTGGACATGGCAGGAGCAACCTGGCTGGTTGACGTAGGCTATGTGGTGAAGGCCAGCGAAGGCCAGTTCAAGCTGGACTATATCGCGGCAGAGCAGATTATTCGGAAGCAGTTCGGCGCGACCCAGACCTATCTTTTTAATGGGTTTGACCCGGCGTATGGCATCTCCAGCGGGTTGCAGGCATTTTACACGGCGATGCAGGCACAGGGCATGCAGGTGCGCCTGCAGCCGATGGAATCGGGGCCGCCGGGGACGAATCGCCAGCGCCGGGTTGATGTGGACTTTAGCGCGCACCTCATCTGGCAGGCTTCGCTGCCGGCGGTGACAACGCTGATACTGACTACGGGGGATCAGGATTTTGTGCCGGCGGTGGAACTGGTGCGGCGTGAGTTTCAGAAGCATGTGGTACTCTTCTCCTATGAGAAAATGGTGAACCAGGATCTGATTGCCGCCGTGAATACATGGTGGCAGTTTGATGCGACGCAGTTAGCGCGGCGGTGAGGGTGGGGAAAGCGGGAGTGCCGGTCCTGGGCATGATGCTGGTACGATTGTGCTATAATTGAGTATGCCTGAAAAATGAACGTATCCTGCGCGGAGTAAAGGTGATGCATGATGGTGAAACCGGCGCGCTATACCGACCAGATGCGGCAAGAGCAGATCAGCCGTAACCAGTTAAGCGAGCGCCTGGCTGAATCTGGCTGGGTTATCGCCGCGCCTGTGCCCGATCTGGGTGAAGATTTTGTTGTGCATATCTACTTCGAGGGCCGCGCGACTGGTGTTATGTTTCATGTCCAGGAAAAAAGTGTCACGAATCTCCACGAGCGCCGCAAGAATGATCACCTGGTTTACAAAAATATCGCGGTCAAGGATGTAATCCACTGGGAAGCATGTAGCTTGCCAGTGGTATTGATCGTGTGGGATGTAACATTGCGGGAGGGTCGCTGGGCACTTATGAACGATGTTATTGCGGATCTTGATCAGCGGTTGACCGATTGGCGGGATAAGCAGGCGGTGTGTGTACGTCTGCCCTGGCGGAACAGGACCGATGATGCCGGGTTAGTGCAGTTGCGGCAGCAGGTGGGACAGTGCCTGTTTCCATTGATTGCACGACATAGCTCCGGGGAGCCAGATGTTGTTTTACCCCCGTTGCGATTGCTGCACGAAGCCGAGCGGCTCGGTCAGCGGCTTGTTGAGGAGTTTGACGTTGCAGCGGTCTATCTCTTCGGGTCGCTGGCGTGGGGGAGTGTTTTTTCTCCAGAGACCGATATCGATCTGGCGGTCAGCGGGTTGCCCGCCGCACGCTACCTTGATGCAGTGGGGTTTGTGGAGCGCGAGAGTAGTTTCTCTGTCGATCTGGTGGATTTGAACCAGGTTTCGGAAGAATTCTCCCGGCGCATCGTGACTGAGGGAAAACTGCTGTATGAGCGCAATCTCGTTGCAGCGGCCGGCTGATGAGTTAGCGGCTCAGTTAAGCGAGTTGTTGCAACTCAAGGCCGAACTGCTAGATGCTCAGGCACGCATTGGTCTGCATGAACCGGATTCGTTTGCGTTGCGCGCTCTAGGGAGTATGCTGCACGACCTCTACAATGGGGTTGAAGGTATGTGCAATCGGATCGCTAAAGAAATCGATCGCCATGTTCCAACTGGAGGGAACTGGCATCGTGGCAGTGCAGTTCGGGCGATTGATCTGTGTACTGCGGATATCGATCAGTTTATTGCATTCCTGCGCATGATGGCAAGCGGGAGCGCCGCCGATAACTCTTCAGAATGTTAGAGATCTTCCCGATTATCCCATGAGAATTTTTTACTCCGACGTCTTTGTTCTCCCCCTCCCACCAGAGCATCGCTTCCCCATGCAAAAATATGCGCTGCTGCGCCGGCAGGTCAGCGCGTGTGAACTGGTTCCGCCAGAACAACTCTGCCTGCCGGAGGCGGCCACCGATGCGCAGATCACCCGCGCACACGACCCGGACTATCTGCGGCGTGTGCGTGCCGGCTTGCTGACCACGCCGGAGATTCGGCGTATCGGCTTCCCCTGGTCCCCGGAACTGGTTGAGCGGTCGCGGCGCTCGGTGGGGGCGACGATTGCCGCCTGCCGTGCGGCGCTGCAAGATGGCGTGGCGGTCAACCTGGCGGGGGGCACGCACCATGCCTTTGCCGACCAGGGGGCGGGATACAGCGTGTTTAACGACAGCGCGATTGCTGCCCGCACCATGCAGGCCGAAGGGCGGGTCCGGCGCGTGGTGATTATTGATGCCGATGTGCATCAGGGCAACGGGACAGCGGCGATCCTGGCGGATGATCCGACCATCTTTACCTTCTCGATCCATGGCGCAAAAAACTACCCCTTTCGGAAATGTCCGGGCGATCTGGATATTGCGCTTGAGGATGATGCCGACGATCTGAGCTATCTCGCCGCGTTTGAGCGCGGTCTATGCCAGGCACTGGAGCGGGCCGGGCCGGAACTTGCCATCTACCTGGCGGGCGCGGACCCCTATTTTGATGATCGGCTGGGACGGCTCGCCGTGAGTAAGAGCGGCCTGGCCGAGCGCGACATGCTGGTGCTGGAGCAATGCCGCAATGCCGGCATCCCGCTTGCAATAACGATGGCAGGTGGGTACGCACGCCGGGTTCAGGATACCGTGGATATTCATTTCCAGACGGTGCGCGCGGCAACCGAACTACGTCGGTAGATCATTACCCGCAAATCGCGGTACAATATCCTACATAGTGACTCCCGCTGTTAGCGCAATCTGCTTTTTACCTGTCTGCCTCAGGGAGAGTGCCGGCCCGTTTGTGCCCACCGGCCGTGCCGGTACATTTGGCGTGGGGCTCTACGAATAAGTACGTCCCGTCTGGGAGGGGGGCGTATATGCTGATACCTATTTGTCGAAGAGCAGACCTGTTGCTATTATGAACACGACTTATGTGGTCGGTTCCAAATGAGGCGGTTGCCTGGATGAACGTCTCGATTCGCCTGCGGCAGCATGGGATGTGATCGAGCTTTTTCACAAAAATTTGCACAGAATGCAAATTTTTTGTAAAAAAGCATGAAATCTTCCGCCCTGCCCGCGGCGCAAAGCTCCGTTCGCCGGGGACCGCGTAACGCGTGGTAGTACCACGCGTTACGCGGTCGGTTCCAAACCAGGTGTTCACCTGGATAAACGACCCGATTTGCTTCCGGCAGGGCGGAAGCGACCAGATCTTTTTCACAAAAAAATTCACGTTGTGAATTTTTTTGTGAAAAAGGAAAAAGAGTACCACGCTGCCGCAGGCGAATCCGGCTTTTGGGTCAGTCAACAGACCAAAACAGGCTTCACCGCGTAACGCGTGTTATGAACGGAAGCAAGCCCGGTTGAAGTGCGTAGGAATCAGGAATAGGCGGTTAGAAAGATGCAAACCGACGACAGCGATTAGTAGGAGAAGTGCCAAATGTCTGTACATCGGCCCAAAAATATCGGCGTACTGACCAGTGGTGGCGACGCGCAAGGAATGAATGCGGCAGTACGCGCGGTTGTCCGTACAGCGTTGGATCGGGACACAGATGTCTATGCGATATACGAAGGCTATAACGGGATGGTGAACGGTGGCGCAAGTATTTGCAAGATGACATGGGACTCCGTCGGCGGTATTTTACACAAGGGAGGGACAATTATTGGCACGGCCCGCTCGGTTGAGTTTCGGGAACGCGCGGGACGGTTGCAAGCGGCGCGCAATCTGCTGGAGCATGATATTGACAGCCTGGTTATTATCGGCGGTGACGGCAGCCTTACTGGCGCAAATACCTTCCGGCAGGAGTGGTCTGGTCTCCTTGAAGAGTTAGTCGAAACAGGTCAGGTGAGCCGGGAGATGGCGGACCGGCATCCCAACCTGACCATCGCCGGGTTGGTCGGCTCAATCGACAATGACATGTTCGGCACCGATATGACCATCGGGGCCGATACGGCGTTACAGCGCATTACCGAGGCGATAGATGCCATCAGCAGTACGGCGGCCAGCCACCAGCGCAGTTTTGTGGTCGAGGTGATGGGCCGCCATTGCGGCTACCTGGCGCTGATGAGTTCGCTGGCGACCGGCGCGGACTGGGTGCTCATCCCGGAGAGCCCGCCGGATGTGGACAACTGGGAAGAGAAGATGTGTGAGATCCTGCAATCAGGCCGTGAAGCCGGCCGCCGGGATACCATTGTCGTTGTCGCCGAGGGCGCGCGTGATCGGAATGGCAACCCGATTACCAGCGACTATGTGAAACAGGTGCTGGAGGAGCGCCTGGGTGAAGATACCCGGGTAACAATCCTGGGGCATGTGCAACGCGGTGGGGCTCCCAGCGCGTTTGATCGCTATATGAGTACGCTGCTCGGCTATGCGGCAGTTGATGAGATTGTGTCCGGGCGCTCAAATGGCGAAGCCTTTCTGATCGGGATGCAAAACAACCAGATTACCCGCTCGCCGCTGATGGAGTGTGTCGAGAAGACGCGTGCCGTTGCCAAATCTATTACCGCTCACAACTATGACGAGGCGATGGATCTGCGCGGAAGCAGCTTTAAGGAAGCCTTCCGCACACTGCGTACGTTTGTCCGCGCCCTGCCGCATGAACCACCTTCCGGGCAGAAGCCGTTACGCCTGGCCGTGATCAATGCGGGTGGTCCCGCGCCCGGTATGAATACCGCAACGCGGGCAGCGGTGCGGCTCGGTCTGGATAAAGGTCATATCATGCTGGGCATTCGGAATGGCTTTCGCGGCATGATCGATGGCGAAATTGAGGAGATGCACTGGATGAGCGTCGCCGGTTGGACGGTGTCCGGTGGCTCGGAACTGGGGACGAACCGCAAGATCCCGCATGGGCGGGATTTTTATGCTATGGCCCGCCAGATTGAACAGTGGGATATCCAGGGGTTGCTGATGATTGGCGGCTGGAGCGGCTATCAGACCGCCTACGAACTACTGCGCGAGCGCGAGAATTTCTCGGCGTTCAATATTCCGATCATCTGCCTGCCGGCGTCGATCAACAACAACCTGCCCGGCTCCGATGTGAGTATCGGCGCGGATACGGCCTTGAACAGCATTGTCGAGGCGGTAGACAAGATTAAACAGTCGGCAGTGGCCTCGCGCCGCTGCTTTGTGGTTGAGGTGATGGGCCGCCACTGCGGCTATCTCTCGCTGATGAGTGGCCTGGCGACCGGCGCGGAGCGGGTCTATCTGCCGGAGGAGGGCGTTACGCTGCGCGAGATGCAGGCGGATCTGGAGTATATGCTGCGCGGGTTCAGGAGCGGCAAGCGGCTGGGATTGATTATTCGCAATGAGGCAGTCAACCCGGTCTACACCACGAGCTTTATGAGCGCGCTCTTTGAAGAAGAGGGCGGCGATCTGTTTGATGTGCGTCAGGCGATCCTGGGCCATATGCAGCAGGGCGGCAGTCCGACATCGTTTGACCGCATCCAGGGAACCCGGCTGGCAAGCAAGTGTATCGACTTTCTGATCGAGGAGGCGCACAATGATCCGCCCGGTGCCGCGTTTATCGGGTTACAGGGTGGGCGGGTAGCGATCTCGAACCTCGAAGATATGCCCCGCATGATGGACTATGCCAACAGCCGCCCCAAGCGGCAGTGGTGGCTGGACCTACGCGTGATTGCGAAGGTGATGGCGCAACCCGCGCCCCACGCCGACCTGGATAATCATTGAGACGACGTACGCGGTGGGTCTGCAAATGAGGCGTTTAAGCACGGTAATGACCGGACTCGCCTGCGGCAGCATGGGACTTTTTTGTAAAAAAGCAAGATTACGTCCCATGCCGCCGCAGGCGAACCTGGTCTCTATGTCCGGCACGCGGACGGAACAGTCCGCGCCGCGTACGTCGTGTCATTGACAGGAGGTACGCGGTCGGTTCCACAAACTGGACATTTGCCCAGGTGGACGCCCGATTCGCCTGCGGCAGCATGGTACATTTTGATCTTTTTTCACAAAAAATTTGCACAAAGTGCAAATTTTTTGTGAAAAAAGATGGTTTCTTCCGCCCTGCCGGAGGCGGAATCTCCTATCGGGTCAACGACCGTGTAAGTCGTGTCACGTAGAAAATCATTTGCTTCTGGTGTAAAGACCAGGCAGGCGCATACCGGGGTGACAACACCCGAAGGACAGGCGGCTTTTTGCCGGTTGGGACGCGCAGAAGTGCGTCCGCAATGCGCGTTCTTATACTGATTTGTTGTTATAGCCACAGAGAACACCGAGGACGCAGCGATGACAAACGGGATTGTGCCGCCGCTGCGCCCGTTGCGCCCATTCCGGCTGATTGCTGGTTTGATGGCAAATTGGTATTACTGCTGCATTTCATCCGAAAACCCTGTCATCTGCTTAACATTAATATTCAGGCAGGGCGTGCTGAAGCTGCCCCGGATCGAGAATACGCACGCGCGCCCGCTCCACCTGGATCAACCCCTGATCGCGCAGACTGGCAAGCACCCGGTTAACCGTCTCGCGCGTCGTTCCCGACAGGCTGGCAAGATCATCCTGGGTCAGATGCAACTCAATACTGGTGGCGATGCCGTTTGTGACGCCATAGCGGGTCGCCAGGTTAAGCAGTTGATGCACTACCCGTTGCGGAGCCGTGTAATTTGCCAGATGTCCGGCGTAGATATTGCTGTTGCGCAGGCGAACCGCCAGCGTCTCTAGAATGGCGATGGCAATCGCAGGATGCTCCGTGACGATTGGCACAAAATCGGTGCGGTGCAGCGTCAGCGTTCGGGTTGGCACCATCGCCTCGGCACTGGCCGAACGTGGCTGGTTATCCAGCAGCGCCAGCTCACCGAAGAAATCCCCGGTGCGAAAAATCGTCACCGACAACTCCTGCCCGGTTTCGCCGGTGGTGTAGATACGCACCTGACCGCTCACAATAATGTAGAGCACACTGCCGGGACTCCCCTGGTGAAAAATCGTTTCGCCCCGCTTGAAGAGCGCGTTTCCCAGGCGTGCAGCCACCAGATCAAGCTGATCGTCGCTGAGACGCGAGAAGGGAGCGACACTCCGCAGCAGTTTTTGTTTATTCATTGCGCGCCTCCTGGCTGACCACTGAGATGTTTCTAGTATAGAACGCTTTTGCGCGGCGCACTATGATCGCTGTCACGCATGATGATAATCGGCTCAGGAACTACAACCAGCGACGGTTGGCGGGCATTCCGACCGGCGCAACCGATGCGTTGCGCACTACCCGCAGAACTATCATACCAGGGAGGCCTTACCAGCGTGATGCATGCGGTTACAGTCAGGTGATACCGATTTGTTTTCACAGCCACAGAGAACACAGAGGGCGCAGAGATGATGAACGGGATTGTGCAGCTTTTGCGCTCACTGCGTACTTTTGGGGTTGACTGCTGTTTTGACGGCAAACTGGTGTGAAACAGCAGCGCGCGCCGGGGAGGAAGAAT
>CAKZQX010000542.1 GCA_937141995.1 uncultured Chloroflexaceae bacterium
GCAGGCGAAACCGGCTTCCATCGGGTGAAACGCCCGGTTTGCATGCCCACCGCGCACGTCGTGTAAATAACAGTTTGTTCATCCACCTGTCGATAAGCTGCGAAGTGGCATAATTTCTGCATTGCATAGTGGCGTGCAATTATCGTTACTCGTTGAACTACTAATTAAGGATATCTGCCTATGATTCACCTGGCACTACTCCGGCTCTTCGAAAGTTACTTTCGCCACCGCTGGCTCTATACGTTGCCTGTGGTGCTCATGACCGTTCTGGCCGTTGTTTTCATCGTGCGCCAGCCACCGGTCTATCCGGCCTACGGCAAGCTGTATGTGCAGCGCGAGCCGCTGCTGACATCGCTTACCGGTATCGGCAATGATGGATTTTCGTGGCGGACACCGGCTCAGGCAACCGTGGGAGAGTTGAACGAACTGTTGCAAACCGAGGCGTTTGTTCGCTCGGTGATTGAGCAGACTGATCTGCAGCCGCGTATGGTGCAGGAGCGCGAGGTGGTAAAGGAAACCATTGACGAGTTCCGCGAAGCGGTCTGGATCAAGTCCAAGGGCGAGAATCTAGTCGAGTTTGGCGCGCAGCACGAGCAACCGGAACTGGCGCAGCAGTTTGCGCAGGCAACCGTGGCCTCGTACGTTGATTGGAAAATCAATATCGACCGCCAGGAGAGCGTTGTTGCACAGACTTTCTTTGAAAATCTGATCGGCCCCTACCAGGAGAACCTGGACAATGCGCGGGCGGATCTGCAGGCATACCTTGAGGCGAATCCGGAACCGGTGCGGGGCAACCGTCCAACGCGGGAGCAGATGGAGATTGAGCGGCTGCAAGCAGCTATCGATAAAGCCTCTGAGCGTCTGACGGACGCGGTAAATAAAGAAGAGAATGCCCGTCTGGCGCTGTCTAAGGCTGAGAGCGAGGCCAACCAGACCTACATTGTTGTCGATGGACCGCTGTTGCCCGATGAGCCCCGGGTGTCGGAGCGCGCAATGGCGGCCGATGCGGCGATCTTCCTGGTTATTGGCATGCTGTTAAGCCTGACGGGGGTTGTCGGGGGCGCGCTGCTTGACCGAAGCCTGCGTCTGCCGATTGACATTCGTCACGGCCTGGAACTACCGGTGCTGGCAGCCGTGCCGCAGGTGCGTGCGAATGCCTCGCGGCCCAAACCATCCGACGGTCAGCAGCGCCGTACCCATCAGACTCGGAATAGCGCTATTGGACAGCAATCAATGCCGGAGACCCTGGCAGGGACACAGTCATAACTATGAGCAACACAGGCAAAACAATCGTCAAAAACACCAGTGTGATGATGGGAGCTCAGGCCGCATCATGGATATTCATGTTCGTGCTGATGATCTTCCTGCCGCGTTATCTGGGCGCGGAAGCCTACGGTGCAATCGGCCTGGGCACCTCGATCTGGACCGTCGTCGGCGTAGCAATGGCGTTTGGCATGGATGTCTTCCTGGTCAAGGAGGTGGCACGCCATCCCGAGAAGACCGGGGATCTGATGGGTACTACGCTGCTCCTGCGGGGACTGCTGTTTGGGCTGGGCCTGGGCGCGGTGGCCCTTTACCTGCATCTGGTGGACTATCCCCCGCTGACGGTGCAGGTGGTCTACCTGATGGGGATTACCCATCTGCTCTGGCTGTTCATTAATGGTTGTCATGCGGTGCTCCAGGGGTTGGAGGTGATGGAGTATATCTCGATTGCCAATATCGCCGGAAAAGCGGTCAATACGTTGCTGGCCGTTACGGCGCTGCTCCTGGGGTACGGGATCTACACCATTGTCGGGATCAGCATGCTGGCGGCACTGGTGGTGCTGGTGATGCAACTAACCTTTCTAAGCTGGCGGCATCCACCGCGCTTCCGCCTGAACCCGGCACAGGGCAAAGATTTGCTGCGCGCCAGTACGCCCTATCTGATGATTGCCCTGGTTGCATCGGTCTACATGGAAGCCGATATTGTGATTATCTCGCTGCTGATGGACGAAACCGCTGTCGGCTGGTATGCCTCGGCGCGCCGCCTGATGGGTACCTTTATGTTCTTTCCGGTTGTGTTCATCGGCGCTATTTTTCCGGCACTGTCGCGGGTTTATACGCAGGAGGCGGAGCGGCTGCCGCTGCTGGTGCGCAAGAGTTTTGACCTGATGGTGCTGATGAGTATCCCGATTGGTCTGGGGTTGGCAGTTCTGGCCGAGCCGCTGGTCATTCTGCTGTTTGGTGCGGAGTGTGCGCCCGCCGGGCCTATTCTGTCGGTAATGGGCATAATGTTGATTTTTATCTACATGAACACCCTGATGGGCAAGTTTTTGATATCAACGGATCGCCAGAACAACTGGACTGTGGTGATGATTTTCGCCACTATCGTGAGTATCGGGCTTGATCTGCTGTTAATTCCCTGGTGTAGCCGGGTCTTTGGTAATGGCGCAATCGGTGGCGCGCTGAGTTTTCTAGTCACCGAGATCGGGATGGTCATTGTAGGGATCAAACTGCTCCCCAAGGGAACGATGGGTTGGTCGAACTTGCGCTTCTTCCTGCTGGCGCTGCTGGCAGGGCTGGCGATGGTCGGCGTGGTCTGGTGGTGGCGCGATGCCTTTATTGCCATCCCCATTCTGATGGGCGCGGTGACCTACCTTGGTCTGATTGCGCTGCTGCGGGTGGTACCGGCCGAAGATATTGCGCTTGTCCGCAACTTTGTACAGCAGATGATCGACCATGTACGCCGCCGCCGGGCAAAACCAGTGAATGCAGGTGAGACGGTAAGTATAGAAGGAGTATATGCCGCTAATGACTGATACACGCACACGCAAAAAACGCAACTCTGCTCGCTCAGAAGCGCTGACGCTCTCCTCGGTTGAAGGAGTGCCATTGTACACCTTTCCCGCCGAAGTCGTGAATGTGTTTCGGCGCACGCTTACCGGGCTGGCCTTCCGTGAGAAGTTACCCCAGCGCCTGTCGATTACCTCCACGCTGAAGAAGGAGGGCGTCACTTATACCACGATGGCTCTGGCGACCACGCTTGCCAGCGATATGGATGTGAATGTCTGTGGCGTCGAGTTGAACTGGTGGTCCCCCGGGATGTATGAGCAGTTGACCCAGTGGGTGAACGGCAAGGCGGGGATGAAACGCCGCCGGCGCGAATCCCTCCCCGACGAGGTTGTAGCGGAGAGTCCCGGCCTGGCAGGGATGCTGAACGATGGCGCAGAGCTTGACGATGTGCTGATACGGACGGATCTGCCCAATCTGGCCTTTCTGCCTGCCGGTGATATGCCGAACGAGCAGCGCCCGATGCTGGCGCGGGGAACGACGCTCCGCGAGTGTATTGATCGGCTCAGCGAGCGCTTTGATTACCTGTTGCTGGATACACCGGCAATTATGGCAACCAGTGATGCCATTGCGCTGGCCTCGCTGGGAGATGCCTGCTCGCTGGTTGTTCGGCAGGGCGCGACGCCCACGAAGGAGGTGCGGCAGGCGCTGGATGAAGTGCAGCATCTGCCGATGCTGGGCATCATCATGAACCGGATGCGGATCGAGACGCCGAAGTGGGTCCGGGCACTGATTCCTCAGGAGTGACGGAGGCAGCCGATGAATCTGTTCCTTGGCTTTATTCTGCTCTGCTTTATCACGGCGATTGTGTTACGCAAGCGCAGTCTGCGGACGAGTGTGTGGATCCTGGGCGCGCTGGGTGTGCTGCTGGGTATCGGGTATTTCTTCTTTCGACAGATCTAATGCATTATGCTGAATGTCTTTCCAACAACCTTTGATAGTGCGACGGTGCAGTCCCGTGAACAGAAGGCCAATTTTATTCTGTGGCTCTGGATCGGCGGGTTGCTCGCCGCAACCGGCATGGCCGGGTTGCTGCTGCTGCGCCGTGGCCCCGAACCGGCGGATCTGCTCTGGGCGATTTACTTGCTTGGTATCGGGGCAATTTTTTACCGCCCGCGCTATGGCATCTACCTGATTGTGTTGCTGGCGCTGCTGGGCGATGCGCGGCTGACCTACTGGTACCCGTTTGTCAAGAATTTCTCCAGTGCCGAGTCGCTGATGTTTGTGCATAACGATCTGATTATTAGCCCGGCGGAGAGCTACATGGGGCTGACGCTGGTCTCCTGGCTGGGCCGGATCTCTATGAGCCATCGGCGGACCTGGTACCGGGGACCACTCTTTATTCCGGCCCTGGTGTTTATTGGCTTTATTACCTACGGATTGATCTATGGATTAGCCCGGGGCGGCAACCTGGTGATCGGGCTGTGGGAAGCGCGCCCGATCTTCTATCTGCCGGTTATGCTCATCCTGGTGAGTAATCTGCTGGAGAAGCGTGACCATATCCACCAGTTGATCTGGGCGGCGATGATTGGCATATTTCTTGATGGGCTGATCGGGTTCTGGCATGTTGCCATGGTGCTCAACTTCGACATGGGGACGGTGGACCGGATTGCCGAACACTCCGCGTCGATCCATGCGAGTTCCTTCTTTGTGCTGCTGCTGGCGGTCTGGCTCTTTCGTGGCTCAACACACAAGCGAATGAGCCTCTTGGTGATGCTGCCGATCATTGCTATGAGCTATCTAGCCAATCAGCGCCGGGCGGCCTTTATTGCCCTGGGTATTGCGCTGGTCCTGATGGGGTTGCTGCTCTACCTGGAGAATCGCCGCCTCTTCTGGCGACTCGCGCCGATTGCCGGTGTGCTGGGGGTGGTCTACCTGGCGCTGTTCTGGAATAGCCATGGTGCGCTGGGGTCGCCCGCGCGCGCCGTCAAGTCGGTTATCGCGCCGACGGCGAATGCCTCGGACTATGCCTCGAATCTCTACCGGCAGCTTGAGAATACCAATATTCATTTTACTATTACAACGGCACCGTTGCGGGGTGTTGGATTTGGGAATAAGTTCTTTATCATCGTCCAGATGGCCGACATCAGTTTCTTTGAATGGTGGGAATATATCACCCACAACTCGATTCTCTGGATCTGGATGAAGGCGGGCCTGGGTGGATTTATCTCATTGATTATTCTGATCGGTATGACCATTGTTGTCGGCACGCGCCGCTTTTTGCAGATGCCGGCGGGTGATCTGCGCGCGATTGTGTTGACGGCCATGCTCTATGTGGTGATGCATTTTATCTTTGCCTATGTCGATATGTCGTGGGACGCGCAGAGCATGATTTACGTGGGCACGATGATGGGCCTGATTAACTGTACGGAGCGCATTGTTGAACGTCCTGTCCCGCTGCCGGCCCGGCGCTGGCCCTGGCAATCCACGCCGCGTCCCGCGCCCGGCTTGCAGCCACTGTAGTTCTGTCGATTTCACACAAGTTACGTGGTACAGTCTGTTCCGGCCCGATGCCGGACCCAAAAGCCTGATTCGCCTGTGGCAGCATGGTACTTGATTATTCTTTTTCACAAGAAATCCGCACCGCGAATTTTTTGTGAAAAACAGGTTTCTTCCGCCCTGCCGGAGGCGACATGTTCTTCCAAGTCAGGGACCGCGTAACTCGTGTTGTTTATGTCATACAAGTCACGCAGTGAGAGTCCGGATCACGCGAGATACGAATGGACGAACGATGCGAAATGTCCGGTGCCGACATACGTTATGTGCCCCCGCGTTTCGTCAGAACTTTTGCCTCGGCAGGCAATGTTCCGCCGGATACGCTGGTGGTGGGGGTTCCGGCGCGCGTTACCCGCGAGTTGCTATAGTTTTCATTCTGAGGAGATGTGTGAGGGAGATCTGTTGTTGTGAGAGGGAATGTACAAAAACTGCTTCAGGGGTTGAGTGTGACGCTGGTCATCGCGGTCCTGGCCGGCTGTGTTGACCGGCAGGTGGAGGCACCCCGTCTGACCGGAAGCCCCGAGCCGGTGACACCAACCGGCACCCCGGAGCCGGAGGTCGCCATGTATCGGCAGCCGTTTGATGGGAGTCCAGATCAGCCGGATTCACTGCGTCCCACAAACTGGGATGTGACTATTCACTCCCGTGACTCCGCTACCTGGCAGCAACTGGAGCCGATGGAGGCGGCACACAGCGCCGACTGCGGGCCACCACCCGCCACACACCCGATTACCGACTATGCCGATGCGGTCTACCAGTGCAAGGACCATCTGATGACGGCCATCAATGCCTCGGGCTATGGGGTGATTTACCTCACACCCGGTCAACTGGTCGATTTCTCTGAGGGTCTGGCGGTGGTCCAGTTTGATGTTTCGACGTTGCGCACATCTACGCGCGACTGGATCGACCTCTGGATCACGCCCTACGCGGAGAACCTGCAACTGCCGTTGCGGGACTGGGGGCCGGACCTGAGCGGTGAACCGCGCAACGCTGTGCAGATTCGTATGGAGAAGGGTGACGACAAAACGATATTCAAAGCGAATGTCATCCGCGATTTCGAGTCAACCGAAATTGAGGGCAACTGGTGGACCGGCTACGAAGAGTTTTTTACACCCAGCGCCAAGCGGCGCGATACCTTTCAACTACGCATTAGTAAGACACATATCAAGTTT
Organism: uncultured Chloroflexaceae bacterium; assembly: GCA_937141995.1. GTDB lineage: Bacteria > Chloroflexota > Chloroflexia > Chloroflexales > Chloroflexaceae > CAKZQX01. Next base: position 6,498 of record CAKZQX010000542.1, read on the forward strand.
GGGCTGCCCGCCCATGATTTCTGGTGGGTCGATACCGACATCCCGGAGTTGTCCTGGGAACAGGGCGTGGTTCAACTAGGGCATCACTCCTACAACCCGACCAAAGACTGCACCGACTGTGCGCCCAATACCTGGCATTGGGACAATCTGGTTATTCTGCCGACCGTGCCCTTCGGCATTATTCCGGCGAACCGGCGCTTTGCCGATGAGACAGACGCCGGCGTAACGTTTGCGCAACCGGCCCCGGACGATGCGCATCTGCGCTTTGCCGGGATCGGTGAAAACCTGGAAGTCAGCTTTGATAATGGCGCAACCTGGCAAACGGCGCAACTGCAAGATCAGGAACGCATTGAGGAGGGTCATTTCCGCTCCTACTGGATGCCGATCCCATCCGGGGTGGAGCAGGTAGCGTTTCGCGGCGAGTCCTGGTGGGGTGGCGGCTGGTATGTGCGCGACCTGTCGCTCTGGACACCGCCGGCACAAGAGCACTAGTGGCATGCAATTTGCATGGGTAAGGTGTACTTGTTTCCAAAACCCGGCAGCACGATGGCATTATTCGCGATGTCCGGGTGAAATATTCGATGTTTATCAACAGATTACGCTGTGTAATTCATTGTAGTAACACGACTTACGCGGTCACTGACCCGGAAGGGAATGTCGCCTCCGGCAGGGCGGAAGATTTCATTCTTTATTCACCAAAATTTTACACAGAATGTAAAATTTTGGTGAATAAAGATAAAAAGCGTACCATGCTGCCGCCGGCGAATCGGGTTTCCACTGGGTGGAACGTCCGGTTTGCATGCTCACCGCGTAACGCGTGTTCGTAACAGATGAAAGCGAGACAGGGTAGAACCGTTGCCATGAGTATAAACAACCGACCAACTATCAGTGTTATTTTACCGACTTACAATCGGCTCAACCGACTTAAACAGGTGCTGACCGCGCTGGAAAACCAGAGTTATCCGCTGGAGGATGTCGAGGTGATCGTTGTTGCGGACGGCTGCCACGATGGAACGGTCGAATATCTCCATACGCTGAAGACCCCGCTGCGGCTGCGGGTCGATGTGAGTGTGAACCAGGGCGTTGCCGCCGCGCGGAACCGGGGGATCAACCAGGCAACCGGGGAACTGGTCGTCTTTATCGATGATGATGTGCTGCCGACACCGACACTCCTGGCGGAGCACCAGCGCGTCCACGCGGACAGCAGCGCGGAACTGGTGGTCCTGGGACCGATGCTGAACCCGCCCGATTTCAGGCTGTCGAGCTGGGTGGCCTGGGAGCAGGCCATGCTGATGAAGCAGTACACCGACATGCAGGCGGGGCATTGGCAGCCAACGCCGCGCCAGTTTTACACCGGCAATGCGTCCCTGGCCCGGCGACATCTGCTGGCCGTGGGCGGGTTTGATGAAACCTTTCGCCGCGCTGAAGATGTGGAACTGGCCTACCGGCTGGAGCAGCAGGGGCTGCGTTTTGTCTTTCATCCCGAGGCCATCGGCTACCACTATGCCGAGCGCAGCTTCCGCTCCTGGCTGGATATTCCTTACGTCTATGGCCGAAACGATGTAGTCTTTACGCAGAGTCGCGGGCAGTCCTGGCTGCTGCCTACGGTTATGCGCGAGTTTCACCAGCGCAACCGGCTGATCCGCCGGATGGTGCGGGTCTGCGTCGGACGCGCCCCCCTGACGGCCGGCGCGCTGGCGGCACTCCGGCTGGCCGCAATGACCGGCAACCGAGTGGGCCAGGCCCGGCTGTCACAAATGGCTCACAGTGGCATATTCAACCTGCGCTACTACCAGGGTATCACGGATGAACTGGGCGGACGTAGTGCGTTCTTGCAGCAAGTGGATGGCCCACCACCGGCTCCATATTCACCGGACAACGTGACAATTTAGAAAAGAGGAGAAACGATGGTGATGGATGTTTGCTCAAAGCGGTTGATCGGAGTAGCGCAGTGCCCCGCGCAGCGTAAATCGTAGTGTAAGGCAGGTCAATCGGCATAGAACAATTGTCAATAGTGCCGCTACACACCGATCAGCAGGAGGAATATCAAGGATGCTGCGACCAAATTTTATTACACTCACGCAGAACAGTTCCGCCACGCTCCAGGCGCGAATGCATACGATCCTGGTTCTGATCACACTTCTGTTTGGTGGCGTTTTTCGCTTCTTTGACCTCGGCAGCGAGAGTTACTGGGTTGATGAAATCATCATGCTGCGTCTCGCCGGCGACAATTTTGCCGCGCTTATGGCGCACCTGATTGAGAGTGGTCGTCCGCCGGTGTATGTGCTGGCCGCGCATGTCTGGGTTCAGACGTTTGGCACGTCAGAGACCGTGGCCCGCGCGCTGTCGGCACTGTTTGCCACGGCTGCGTTGATAACAATGTATGCCGTTGGCCGGGAACTCTTCTCAAAAAAAGTTGCCCTGGTCAGCACCTTTTTGATGGCGCTATCAGGATATCAGATCTTTTATGCCCAGGAGTTGCGCTACTACAGCCTGTTTGTGTTGTTTACGCTGCTCTCTTTCTTTGCCTTTGTGCGGTTTCTCCGCCAGAAAAATCTGATCACTGCGCTGTTTTTTAGTTTTACAACCGTGCTGATGTTCTATACACATACATATGGATTATTTGTTATTGCTGCGCAAGGGCTGGCTTTTCTGCTGTTCCGGCCGCGTGAGCGCCGATTTATTGCCTTCTGGGGGCTGTCACAGGTGCTCATTGCCGCAGCCATTGCGCCAATCTTTTTAAAAATGTTCGTCATGGTCGAGAACCAGGGCGGCCCGATGCACTGGATGTCTATGCCGCGCCCGCATGAACCGATTATCACAGCGTATCGCTACCTGTTTGGCTACGACGCACGGCTGACCCCAACTGAACTGGCGGTGGGTCTGGCTTTTCTGCTGCTGGGCATGCTGGGCTTTATCCGCTGGAAAGGACTGCAACACTGGCTGGGCTCAGTGCGGAGCAGTATCCCGGCACTGCGGGAACAGCTTCACCAGAAGCAAGCATTGACGATCACCGGCCTGTGGCTGCTTTTGCCCCTGCTGCTGCCTTTCGCGCTGTCGTTTGTGCTGGGGCCGATGTTCCTGGGACGCTACTCAATCGGGGCTACCCCGGCACTTTATCTGTTGCTGGCGGTAGGTATTGTGAGCGTCCGAAATATTGTTCCGCTGGGTATAACCATGGGAACGGTTGCCGTGCTGATGATACCCGGATTGTATAGCTACTATACACACGATATGAAAGAACAGTGGCGCGATGTAGCTGAGTATATCGAGGGGCATGAACAGCCTGGTGATATGATTGTGTTCACACGCAGCTTAAACAATATGATCCCCGCATCGCTGCGCTGGTACTACCAGGGCGATCTCCCGCAATGCGTTATGCGCGATCAGGGAGCGGGTGATGATCCGGCGATCTATCAGGATCTGGAGCGGTGTACCCGTGGCTCGCAGCGGTTCTGGCTGATTGAACGCCACCGCTCCACAGCATATACACGCTATGTCACAACCGAGTTTCTGGGAAAACGTCATACGACATTTGTAAAAATCGATGAACAGCAGTTTACCGATGTAACGGTCTACCTGCTGCGGACACCCGCTTTCGGTTTCGATACACAGGAAGTTGTGTCCCATTAACATTATTATGAACATGCGTTACGCGGTGGGGTTTGTTCCGGCCTGATGCCGGACCCAAACGCCGGTTTCGCCTGCGGCAGGGCGGAGGCAAAATTCTGCGTCGGGTCAGTGACCGTGTAACGCGTGTTATTAACAGGAGTTACGCGGTGGGCATGCACACCGGGCGTTTCAGCCGATGCCGGCCCGATTCGCCGGCGGCCGCATGGTACTTCTTTAGCTTTTGCCCAAAAAAGTTGCACGACGTGCAACTTTTTTGGGCAAAAGCATGGAATCTTCCGCCCTGCCGGAGGCGAAATTCCGTGCCGGGTCAGTGACCACGTAACTCCTGTTACATAACAGAAGCTACGCGGTGGGTATCCCAACCAGGTGATTGCCTGGATAAACGACCCGTTTCGCCTCCGGCAGGGCGAAAAGCTTCGTTCGCGTGAGACCACGTAACTCGTGAAAGTAACTGACCAGTTGGATAGTGCGAAGACTGAGCGGGTAGGCAAGTTGCAACTGTGCGCCCGGGGAGTGACAATTAGTAAAAACCCCGTTATCCTATAGCAACCGAGAAGCTGTTTTATCAGGCGAGGCAGCCCTATTCAAACCCACCGGCATCGCGCATGCCCGGTGGACACCGCTGGTTACAGTTGGCACACTGGTGCGCCAACTGTTGAACTTCGCGCAATTCAAGGAGGAAATCGTGAAATACGTTAGCCCTAACCAGCCAGGAAGTAAGGTCACGTTCAAATCGCGCTATGGCAACTATATCAATGGTGAGTTTGTACCGCCCACCAATGGCCGTTACTTCGACAACCCCAGCCCGGTCACTGGTCGCGCATTCTGCGAAATCCCCCGCTCCGACGCAGCGGATATCGAGAAGGCGCTTGATGCGGCCCACGCCGCCAAGGATGCCTGGGGACGCACTGCTCCCGCCGAACGTTCACTACTGCTGAA